>JBAWAM010000521.1:0-4294 GCA_049589315.1 Myxococcaceae bacterium | reverse complement strand
CTCCGGGACATCCAGCTCCAGCCTACCGACCGCTGTCCGGTGGAGCTGCGTCACCGGGAGCCCCACCTCCCCGAGCATCCGCTTCACCTGGTGGTGGCGGCCCTCGGTGATGATCAGCTCTACGCGGCCGTCCTCCAGCACTCTCGCCCTGGCCGGTCGCGCCGCGCCGTCGTGGAGCTGGATGCCCTTGCGGAGCGGCTCGAGCTTCGCGTCATCGGCCCTGCTGCCCACGACGGCCACGTACCGCTTGGGCAGATGCGTCTGCGGCGAGGTCACGTGCTGCACGACCTTCTCGTCGTTGGTGAAGAGCAACAACCCGGTCGTGTCCCGATCGAGCCGTCCCACCGCGTGCCAACCGTACCGCTGAAGCTCCGGCGGCAGCACGGCCTGAAGACGCTCGAACACCGTCCCCTTCCCCTCCGGATCCTGCGACGAAGTCACGACCCCGGCGGGCTTGTGGAACATCAGCACGAGGGTCGGCGTGGTCAGCGACACCACCCGCCCGTCGACCCGCACCTCGTCTCCGGGACGAACGAAGGTCATCGGCTGCGTCACCGTGCGCCCGTTGAGCTGGACACGGCCGGCCCTCACCGCCGCCTCGGCATCGGAGGCAGGCATGACGCCCGCCCGGGCGAGCGCGCGCGTCACCCAGTCGAACGCCTCTCCCTGCCGGTGCCGTTCGGGTGCGGACCGGGCCGCTTTCAACCATTTCGGCTCGCGTCGTCTCGCCACGGGAGCCGCGATCTATCGCAGGGACCCGTGGCGGGGCCACCCCTCACCGCACGCCGTGCATCCACTTCTTCAGCACCGGCACCAGCAACATCAGCAGGATCGACACCGCCAGAGCGACCCAGAAGATGCTGTTGAAGACGCCTGCGTAGATCGGGAGCGTCTCGGTGGGGTGGACCGGCGCCGCCGTGCCTTCGAGTTCCGGAACCGCAGTGAGCCGGGCGATGAGCCCGCCCACGTGGTGAGCGAACGCCGAGGAGAGGAACCAGGTCCCCATGGCCAGGCCGACGATCTTCGCGGGCGCAAGCTTGGTCACCATCGACAACCCGACGGGCGACAGCGAAAGCTCCCCCGTGGTGTGCAGGAAGTACGCGAGCACCAGGAACGCCAACGCGACCTTCCCGGTCGGACCGGCGGTGCGCGCCCCGACCACCAGGGCGGCGAACCCGAGCCCGAGCAGAAGGATCCCGAGCGCGAACTTGAGCGGCGTCGACGGCTCCTTGTTCCGCTTGGCGAGCGCGACCCACATCCCGGAGAAGACCGGCGCAAGCAGGATGATGAATGCCGGGTTCACCCCCTGGAACTGCGAGGTCGGAATCTCGTAACCGGCGATGGTGCGGTTCACGTTGCGATCGGTGAACAGGTTGATCGAGCTGCCGGCCTGCTCGAAGAACGCCCAGAACATCACCGAGAACAGGGTCAGCACCAGGATGACGAAGATGCGGTCGCGCTCGACCTTGTCGCTGCGGAACGCGAAGAACAGCATGTAGCCGACCACCGCCACACCCACGGCGACGAGCACCGGCGTCATCAGCTCGTTCTGGTTCACCAGCAGCACCATCAAGGGAACGGCCAGCACCGCCGCCACGATGATGCCAGTGCCGAGGTTGATGCCCGGGACGATGGGCTTGCGGAGCCGCTTGCGATCCGGCGGCAGGCCCCGCTCTCCGAACTTCTTCCGGTTGAGCGAGAAGACGACCAGCCCGGTGACCATGCCCACCCCGGCGAGGCCGAATCCGTAGTGCCAGCCGTACACCTCGCCCAGCGTGCCGCACCACAGCGGCGCCAACAGCGCGCCGGCGTTGATGCCCATGTAGAACAGGGTGAACCCTGCATCGCGCCGACCATCCCCCTCCGGATAGAGCTTGCCGACGAGGCTCGAGATGTTCGGCTTGAAGAACCCGTTGCCGACGATGAGGAAGGCGAGCGCGGAGTAGAAGAAGTACTCGTTTTCGACCGCCATGACGAAGTGGCCGATCGACATGAAGATCGCGCCGAGCATGATCGCTCGCTGGTACCCGATCAGCCGGTCGGCGATGAGCCCTCCGAGAGCGGGCGTCGCGTAGACCAGCGCGCCGTACGCGCCGTAGACCCCGTAGGCCCGGTCGTCCTCGTAGAGCAGCGCCTTGGTCATGTAGAGGACCAGCAGCGCGCGCATGCCGTAGAACGAGAAGCGCTCCCACATCTCCGAGAAGAAGAGCGTGAAGAGCCCGTCGGGGTGCGTCTTCCAGTTGATGCGGAGGACGACGCCAATCCACGCGACGAGGATGGTCGTGACGATCAGCGCAGTGAGAATCGCCGGATGCATGCGGCGGGCATATCAATGCAACCCGCAATCAATCTCCGGCCAGGCAAGGCCGAAGTTCAGCAGTGCGCGCAATTGAGAAGGGGCCGCTCCGAGACAGGAGCGACCCCTTCCGACGGCTCAGAGTTGAACGACTGTCCGGCTCAGCCGATGGCCGGCTTCGCCGGCGCGGGCTCCGGCTGCAGCTCGGTGCCACCTTCCGCGCCGTGCATCATGCGCTTGAGCGGCTTCGCGAACGCCAGCAGCACCACGCCTGCAAACGCCGTTGCAATCACGATGGAGGTGAAGAGCTGGTACTCGCCGAGCTCCGCAGAGAGGCCACCGATCCAACCGGCGACGTAGTTGGCGCCGGCGCTGGACAGCAGCCACACGCCCATCATCAAAGAGACCATCCGCTGCGGAGCGAGTTTGGTCACCATGGACAGGCCGACCGGCGAGAGGCAGAGCTCGCCCATCGTGTGGAAGAGGTAGGCCAGCAGCACCCAGTACAGGGACGCCTTGCCCACCGCCTCGCTCTGCTGCGACGCGAACATCATCATCACGAAGCCGCCGGCGAGGAGGATGAGCCCGACCGCGAACTTGACCGGCGAGGACGGGTCGCGGTTCTTCTTGCCCAGCGCTACCCACAGGCTCGCGAACACCGGCGCGAGGAGGAGGATGATCAGCGGGTTGACCGACTGGAACCAGGTGGTCGGAACCTCGAACGAGCCGACCACGCGATCGACCTTCTGATCCGTGTAGAGGTTCATCAAGCCGCCGGCCTGTTCGAACGCGGCCCAGAAGAACATGGAGAAGGCGGCGAGGATGAAGATCACCGCGACCCGCTGGCCCTCGACCTTGCTGAGCGGAGCCTTCGGCGCCTGCTGGACCGAGGTCGCCCTGTTCGACGTCTTCTGCGGCGCGAGCCCGACGTTCCCGAGGAACTTCTTATGGAGCGCCAGGAAGCAGACGAGGCCGAGTCCCATACCGACACCGGCAGCACCGAAACCATAGTGCCAGCCGAACATCTCACCGAGCGTCCCGCACACCAGAGGCGACATGAACGCCCCCAGGTTGATGCCCATGTAGAAGATGGTGAAGGCGCCGTCACGTCGGGCATCACCCTGCTCGTAGAGTCCACCGACCATCGTGGAGATGTTCGGCTTGAAGAAGCCGTTGCCGATGATCAAGAACGCGAGCGCGGCGTAGAAGGCGGGGACGCCCGGAACGGCCATCAGGAAGTGGCCGATCATCATCAGGACGCCGCCGAGCGTCACCGCCGTGCGCTGCCCAATGAAGCGGTCCGCGATGAAACCGCCGGCGAGCGGCGTGAGGTAGACGAGGCCGGTGTAGAGCCCGTAGATCTGCAGGGCCTTCGCGCTGTCCCAGCCGAAACCGCCTTTATCGGTGGACGCCACCATGTACAGAACGAGCAGGGCGCGCATGCCGTAGTAGCTCATGCGCTCCCACATCTCGGTTACGAACAGGAGGTAGAGGCCCTTCGGGTGGCCTCCAATCGTCGCCGTGCCGGCGGTAGGTGCGGAGTTCGCCATGGTCGTCGTTTGTAGCAGACGAACCGAAGCGCGGGCGAGACATTCAATCGACCGTCAGGGCCACTCCAGCTGGGCCACCCCGCCTGCTCCGCTGGCGACTGGAGAGCCCCCTCCTGTGCCCGGGGTTCCGAGCGTGAAGTTCACGTTCGGCCCGCTCAGCAGGCTGGAACTCCCTCCCCGGACCACGCCGACCGACGGGCCTCCACTGCCCGGGCCACCCGGGCCTCCACGCCCGCCGTTGCCCCCGTTCCCGCCCGGCGCGCCGTTCGAGGCGTCGTCCTGGCTGTCGCTGGAACCGTAGGGGCTCCCGGCCACGCCGCTCGAGTTCTGATAGCGCCCTCCCTGCCCGCCTCCGCCTGCCGCACCTCCGCCCCCTGCGTTTCCGCCGCGCCCGCCGTTGCCGGTGACGAGGTTGCTCCCGGTGACGGTGACGCTCGAGCTCCACAGG
>JBAWAM010000520.1:0-5352 GCA_049589315.1 Myxococcaceae bacterium | reverse complement strand
GTCGGGAGCGCGTGGGTCGACGCAGGAAAACCGCTGCTCACCGGGATGCCGCAGGGCTGTGACGTCGAGTTCCCGCAGGGCGAGATGGTGTTGAATGGCTATCCGCTCCCGTTGCCTGCGCCGGCCATGCCGGACGCGGGCGTTGTGGACGCGGGCTCTGTGGAGGCGGACGCTGGTGTTTCGGGCGGAGGGGAGACGCTGACGCCGATCGACGACGGGGCGGTGGGGTGTGGATGCGGAGGCAGCCCGGTGGCGGCGCTGGCGCCGATGTTGCTGCTCGCGTTGATCCCTCTACGCATGCGCAGGGAGCGTTGATGCGATCCATGTCTGCGGCCAGAACTTTCGTGTTCCTCGTCTTCCTCGTCCTGTTCGTCGGCTGCAAGGACGAGGGGGTCGAGAGGCTCCGGGCAGTGAAGGTGGAGTACGTCGAGCTCGTGGAGAAGGGCGTCTCGCCGCGCGATCCCCGGTTCGACAAGATCCTCGCGCAGCTCTCAACCGTTCCCCCGGACTCGGATGCCGCGCAGGAAGCGGCCCAGATGAAGAGCGCGATCGAGAAGGCGCGTGCGCTGCCCCCGCGTCCGCTGGCGTCGCCGAGTGGTGCGCCGGGAACCGAGGCGATCGCCGCGCGCTGTGAGAGCATCGCCCGGGCCCTGGGGACCGCACGCGAGGATCAGCGAAACGAGCTCATCGATGCGTTGGCGAAGTGTCGACAGGAGCTCGAGCGTCACCGGGCCCACGCCCACCCGCCGGGATCAGAGCCGCACTGATGAGCCGGACGATCTACTACGTGGCGTCGACCATCGACGGCTTCATCGCCGACGCCGAGGACAAGCTCGACTGGCTGTTCCAGTTCAACGACGTCCCCGGCGTGGGCGCGCACTACGAAGCGTTCATGAAACGCATCGGCGCGATCGCCATGGGCGCCCGGACATACGAGTTCCTCCTCAACCAGAGCCACGAACCCTGGCCGTATTCCGGCACGCCGACGTGGGTCTTCACGCATCGGAACCTGCCGAAGATCGACGGCGCGGATCTGCGCTTCACGACGGGACCGATCGAGAAGGTCCACGCAGAATTGATCGATGCCGCGAAGGGCAAGGACGTCTGGCTCGTGGGCGGAGGAGAGCTCGTCGCGCAGTTCGCCCGGGTGGGGCTGCTCGACGAAGTGCACCTCTCGCTGGTCCCCGTGACCCTCGGCGCCGGCCGGCCCCTGCTGCCGGCGAACCTGCGCACGCCCTGGAAGCTCGACCAGATCACCCGCTTCGGCGAGGGCATGGTGGAGCTCCGGTACACGCTCCCTGCATCATCCTCGCAGTAGGGGGCTCACCCCACGGCGAGTTTTTTCGATTTCAGTGGGGCGCGGGGGAGCTCCCGGGACGCCTTGTCGTCGCCGCGGAGTGCTGCGAGCACGTGGAGCGGTACGGGGAACACCTCAGTGGCCCTGGCGTCGAACGGGGCAGCCCTCATGACCGCGCGATCGTGCACCACCTTCTGGAGATCGTCCGTGCCGGGGCGGAGCTGCCGCCCGGTGATGATGCGCGCACCGCGTCCGTAGGTCAGGTACGAGAGGAGCCAGTCGAACAGCACGACCAGGCGGTTGCGGAACCCGACCAGATACAGCACGTGCACGGCGAGCCACATGATCCACGCGATGAAGCCGCTGCTGCGCATACGGCCGCGCTCCGCCACCGCGCGCGAGCGGCCGATCGTCGCCATCGCTCCCTTGTGCACGTAGCGGAAGGGGATGCGCTCCTGCCCGAGCACCGTCCTCGCGATGTTCTCGCCGACGGCCTTGCCCTGCTGGATCGCCACAGGCGCCAGCCCTGGGAGCGGCTTGCCGTCGGGCCCGGTGAAACACGCGATGTCGCCCACCGCGAACACCTCAGGATGGCCTGGGACCGAGCAGTCCTGCTCCACGACGATCCGACCTGCGCGGTCGGTCGGGACTCCGAGCAGCTCCGCCAGCGACGCGGCGCGTACGCCGGCGCCCCAGAGAATCGTGGCGGCAGGGAGGAGCTCTCCCTCGAGGTGCACGCCCTGCGCGTCGATGTTCTCCACCCTGGCCCCCGTCCGGACCTCCACGCCGAGATCCGCGAGCTGCTTCGCCGCCGCGCTCGACGACTCCGGATCGAACTGGCCGAGCACGCGTGGGCCGCCTTCGACCAGGGTGATTCGGGTCGCGCCGGGCTGGATGTGCCGGAAGTCTCGCGCGAGGACGAAGCGTGAGAGCTCGGCCAACGCGCCCGCGAGCTCGACCCCGGTGGGACCGCCGCCGACGACGACGAAGCTGAGGAGGCGCTCGCGGCGGCGCTCATCGGGCTCCCGTTCGGCGGCCTCGAAGGCCAGCAGCACGCGCTCACGGATCTCCAGCGCATCGTCGAGGTCCTTGAGCCCGAGCGCGTACTGCGCCCACGCGTCCTTGCCGAAGAAGTTGGTCCGGGCTCCGGCCGCGACGATCACGAAGTCGTACGCGAGGCGCTCTCCGCTCCGGAGCTCGACGCGCTTCCGGGCGAGATCCACGCCGACGACCTCGCCCAGGAGCACACGCGCGTTCTTCTGATTGCGCAGCACGGACCGGATCGGGGTGGCAATCTCCGGCGCGGACAGCCCGGCCATGGCCACCTGGTACAGCAACGGCTGGAACAGGTGGTGGTTCGAGCGGTCGATGAGCGTCACGTAGACCGGCGCGTCCTTCAGCGCGCGTGCTGCGGACAGCCCTGCGAACCCACCGCCGATGATCACCACGTGTCGCATCCGGAGCTCCCCCGTTGATTGAGGCCGGGTGAGCGAGAGCAATCCGGATGCCTGCGGGGCTCGTGAGGCGAGCGCAGCTTGATGCACGTCGCCGCCTGTCCACTCGACATGACAGGTGCGCACGAACGTGGGCGGTGGGCTGACCGGTGGGGCTGACTAGCGCCTACGGGCGCGCACGGCTTCGACCTGCGTGTCGAAGGCTGCCTGGGAGACCTCTTCGACGTCGCCAGCGCCCTGGAGGACCTTGCTCAGGAGCGACAGCGCTCGCTCGAACTGGCCGGTGTCCTCGTTGAGGGCCAGCACGTCCATCCCACCGTCCTCGGTGCGGATGAGTTTCACGGGGCGGGTTCCGACGATGTAGTACGCGGGCAGCTGCATGGCTTCGGACCGTCAGTCCTTGATGGCTTCTGAGTAGAGCTTCCGGGACTCGCGCAGAAGGGCGTCGACCTTGCTGACCTCTTCGGCGGTCAGCGCGCGATTCTCCAGCGAAGCGGTGTCGGTGATCTTGCGAATGTCCTCGTACAGCTTGTGCCCCGGGCCTTCCTTCACCGCCAGAATGCCACGGTGGTGGAGCTGAAGCTCGACCGTGTGCCCGTCGATGTCGAAGTTGACGAGGACGTCCCGGTATCCACCGGCGGTTGGTTTGGCGAAGCGGTCCTTCACCTGGAGCTCGAACCGCTGTTCGAGGTCCGAGAGCGCCTCGTAGACGCGATCGACCGAGTCGAACGCGACGCTGGCCCGGGCGAGGTCCTTCAGCTTCGTCGCGTCGCCACCGTACTCCGCGAGGGCTTTCTCGAGCGCGCGTTCGCGCCCCTTGAGCCCGGGGACCATCGCCTCGCCTCCGAACTTCTGGGCAATGTCCTGCGCGAGGTCCTTCAGGATCGGGTGGGCCTTGTGTGCCTGCTCGTACATCCGGTCCAGCGTGGTCTCCACCGGGCTGGCGTTGCCGAGGGACATCGTCCCGTAGGTTTCACCCGGCCGCTCACTCCACCCGTTGTGCCCTTCATGGTCCTTGAAGGGAGGCACGGGACGCTCGCTGCTGAAGGAGTCATCCTGGTGGAGTCCGGGCGGGGCTTTCTCGCTTTTCGCGGAGGTGCCGGGCCGGTTTCGGGTCCGGGACGCGCCGACGGACCTGCTGGCCTGTGGAGGCGGCGAACCGGGGATCTTGCTGGACGAAGTCATGCGGATGCAGGTCGAGCGACGACGAGTCTGTTTGTAACGATTCTGTATCGTCGGCCGAGGGGCGGGCAAGGTTGCGTGAATCTTTCGCCCCGCGGTGCGTCAGGGGCCCCCGCGACGATTTCTTTCAGGAGTTCCCATGCGTTCCGTCTTCACCTTGGCTGCATTCGTGGTTTTTTCGATCCCCTCGCTGGCAGTGGCCGACTCCCTCCGATGTGGGCAGAAGCTCGTCAGTCACGGCGACTCCAAGGTCGAGGTGGTGGCCAGGTGCGGCGAGCCGGCCTCGAAGGAGACGCGGGTGGAGTACGAGACCCAGAAGCACGCGTCCGCGGGAGGGGGCGACATCGTCGTGCAGGAGCGTACGGTCCAGAAGACGATCGAGGAGTGGACCTACAATTTCGGCCCCAACAACTTCATCCAGTACGTCACCTTCGAGGACGGCAGGATGGTGAAGGTTCGCAGCGGGAAGTACGGGCACTGAGGTCCTCCGCTGCAGCCCCGGTGCTTCGGGGCTGCGGGAGGTCTGAGCCGCTCTACGCGCCGCAGTGGCAGCCGTCGCCGCAGGCGGCTACTGAATCAGAGCGACCGCACTGACAGGACGCGCCGCACGTGCAGGTCGGGATGCATCCGCACCCAGCGGTCGTCGAAGCAGCGGCGCAGTTACAGGTGATGCCGGGGCAGGGGTTGCAGTTGCAGGAAGCGTTGCAGGCCATGTTCTCTCTCCGTGTGAGGACCCGGGATGCTCGAGGCGGGCCATTCCGCCTGTTCCGCCGGGTTCATCCACGAAGACGCAGGTGGGCGTGGCGCGTTACACCCGAATTTTCGCAATCGCGGGTCGGCTCCTCCGTAGAGCACTTCGTCGGAGGAAAACGAACGTGAACAACCGCAAGTCGCCGAACTGGCTTCTCATTGTCCTTGGAATCATCGCCGCCGTCGTCCTGGGGCCGCCGCTGCTGGGCCTGGCGCTGGGCGCGGTCGGACTGCTGATCGGGCTCATGGCCGTGGTCGCGAAGGTCGGGGTGGTAGTCCTGGCCGTCTGGGCCCTGGTCATGCTGATGCGCGGGCTCTTCGGTGGCTCGCCCCGTGCGGCGACGGCGGGCATCTCGCCCTCTGGCGCAACGATCGAAGGCATGTACTCCGACCTGGAGCGGCAGGACCACGCACAGCGGGCGGCACTGGATCGGGAGCTCGAGCTCGCCATCCAGAAGAAGGGCAACGCCGGAGCGTAGGCAGCGGTCCCAGCCCTCAGAACCGTGCCGAGAGGCCCGCGCTCAGGAGATGGATGGCGACGATGGCGTTCGTGCCCGCTTGGGGGTTCCCCGTCAGCGCGCTGAGGCACCGCCCGGTACGTCCAACCCGGAGCCTCCGACCCCGGCGCCCAAGAACAGCCCCAGCCGGATGCGCCGCTCGTCGAGGATG
>JBAWAM010000519.1:0-6273 GCA_049589315.1 Myxococcaceae bacterium | reverse complement strand
CACTCCGACGAGCACGCCGACCCCGATCATCCGGCGTTTTCGCGCAATGACGCGAAGCGCGCGGGCCTGGGCTTCGAGCTCCGGCGCCAGCACCACGGTCGCCTCGTCCACCACCGGTCCGACCGTCGGCGCGTTGGGAAGCGGAGGCGGCGTCACGATCTGGACCGCGACCATCGTCTCCAGCGGCTCGCCCGAATCGATCGTCTCGATCTGCTCGGGGTCGACCGGCTCCGCGAGGTCTGC
Organism: Myxococcaceae bacterium; assembly: GCA_049589315.1. Classification (GTDB taxonomy): domain Bacteria; phylum Myxococcota; class Myxococcia; order Myxococcales; family Myxococcaceae; genus JBAWAM01. The sequence continues at coordinate 6,030 of JBAWAM010000519.1, read as the reverse complement.
CGGCCCAATCGCTTCGACCGCTTCGTCCGACTCGACGGGCGCGTCGACGACCGGGGCGATCGGCAGGCTCTCGGGGAGCAGCACCGCCGGCATCTCCTGCAGCGTGCGCGTCTGGGAGACGACCAGCATCAGCGCGGCGGCGACGTCGCGCGCCGACGGGCGCGCCAGCGGATTGGGCTCGATCATCCGGGCCACGGTGTCGCGCATGAGGGGCGGGAGATTGCGCGGCAGCTCGGGCATCCACTGCCCCGTTGCGATCTGGTGCACCACGGCCAGCGTGCTGGCCGCGGTCGGGAGCACACCGCCTCCGGCGATGCAGAGCAGCGTGCCGAGCGCGTACATGTCGGACGCCTTCGACGGAGCCAGTCCACGTGCGCGCTCCGGGGAGAGGAAGGGCGCCATCCGGAGGAGCTGGCCGAGGACCCGCTCCTCACCGCGGCGATCCGTGATCCGGTTGGCCATGACCAGCGGGACGTCCCAGAGGATCGCGCGGCCGTCCGGGAGCAAGAGGACGCTGTCGGCGGACAACTCGCCGTGGAGGACGCCCTGCTCGTGAAGCGCGGACAGCGCGTCGGCGACCTCCGCGCCGATCCGGGCCAGGGTCTCCGGCACCATCGGCGAATCGAGCGCGGTCGCCAGCAGCCGCCCTTCGGGGAACTCCATCGCCACCCAGGCGGCGGACCCGACGCGCCCCGTGCTGCGGATGCGCGGCAACACCGGGTGGGCGGGGATGGTCTCCACCGCCTTCGCCGCCGCTTCACCATTCGCCTCGAGCGGCAGCCAGCGCACCGCCATTCTCATGCCGGTCGCGGTGTCCTCGGCGCAATCGAGCGATCCGACGCCGTCGCAACGAAGGGGGGCGCGGATGCGAATGAAGGAATCGAGCTCTCGTGTGTCCATGGACATGTCACCGCACCGCAGACCTTCCCGACGTGTCTGGCGCTATACGACACGGTAATTTCGGACTGCAACGACATGTAGGGTCCAGTGAGACCCCAAGGTGACACTGCCACCCTGGGACGCCGTCCCTACCTTGCTGGCCCGATGCCGGTGACGTTCCCGTCGCACGCAGCCGCCGTGCTGCCCCTGTTCCGTTGGGCGCCCAGACTGCCGCCGCTGGCCCTGGTCGTCGGAAGCGCGGCGCCGGATCTCTCGTACGCGCTGAACTTCGGTGGAGAGGTCGCCCACCGGCCCAGTGGGATCGTCGACTTCTGCCTGCCGGTGGGGCTCTTCTTCTTCGTCTGGGCCGAGCTGCTGGTCCTTCCCACGCTGCGTTCCGCCGTGCCCTCCGTGTTCGGGATCGAACTGGGGCGGTTCCTCCGGACGCGCGGGCCGCCCCGGAACAGCGCCGAGTGGGTCCAGGTGGCGCTGGCCATCGTGATCGGTGCGGCGACCCATCAGCTCTGGGACGGCTTCACCCACCGGGATCAGTGGCCTGCGTACCTGCTCTACGGCGACACGGTGGTGGCGGAGGTGCGGGGCCGCCCGCTGTATCTGGGCAACCTCCTCCAGTACGTCTCCAGCGTGCTCGGAGGCGCGATGGTCGCGCTGTGGACGGTCCGCCGATATCCGCAGCTCGCGACGTGTTCCCCCGGTTCAGCCCGGCGCCTGTTGCTGCTCGTTGCGGCGATGATCGCGGGCGCCCTCGCCGCGCTCTGGCGACGGCGGTCCGCGTTCATGGGCGCCAGCATCACGTGGACGATGTGGCTGGGGTTCTGGACCTGCGTGGCCGGCGCGCTGGTGGGCCTCACCGTGCTGTGCGTCCTGCTTCGGCTCGGACTCCTGCCGCGGCCGCTCTCGACGTAGGGGCAGGCGTGGCAGGCGTCCGAGCTCCCGGCGCCCCGCATGCGACCGCTCAGTCATACGGTCGCTCGCCGTGAGCGGCGCTGTGCGCGGCGTGTTCTCCCTCACGATGGAAGAGATGGAGACGGTCGAGTGGGGGCGCGTGTTCTTCCTGCTGCAGCCGCGGGTGGAGACGCCGTTCCCCGAAGGCCTTCACGACGTGCAGCGCGTGATGATGGTGCTCCACCCGAGCGAAAGCGTCGGACTCCGACGCATCCTGCTCACCCACAAGCGGCTCCCCCACGTCCGCGGCCGGCGCGAGCGCTTCTGGTGCATGGTCGACCGCGTGGGAACGCTGGACCGCGTGCTCGACGACCTCCAGCCGAGGACCTACGAGACCTCGACCCGGGGCATGCGGTTCCAGCCCGGCGCGATGCTCGTCGGCGCGGGTGACTACGCGATCGCCCGGCATGGCGATCACACCCACTTCAGCTACGCGCTGGATCCCCCCGCCCGGCCCAACGTGATCCACGACGCGCTGGGGATCCAGACGAGCGCGAGGTACCTCCTGCTGGCGATGCGTCCCTTCATCGGGGGGCGCGGACTGTGGCAGTGGCGGCTGATGCCCGACGCGATCAAGGAGGCCTTCGGGGACAAACGCTTCGCGGACCTCCAGATGCCCATGCTCGAGCACGAGGGGATGAACCTGGTCCTGGTCGGAGCGGGCGCGGCCGATCGCTTCGAGCTCGCGGAGGTGCAGCAATCTCACGCGAGCGGGCACCCAGGTGATCCGGTCGAAGAGGCGCTCAGGGCGACCCTGTCGAGCTGGCGTCCCCGCGTGGAGGAAACGGAGCCAATGCTTCCAGGCGACTGAACCGCGTCGCACGAGCAACGAACTGAGCTTCGGGACGATCAGCGCCTTCGCCGGCTCCGCCCCCTCTCAGTCCGCACCGCCCTCCAGGTCTCCCAGACAGAGGTTCCCCCGGCCGAACTCCTCCGCCGCACATTCGGCGTCGACGTCCCTACCTGTCACGCCTATGGCTCTTCCCGCAGGGTGTTGGCCTTCATCTCAAACCTCCCCACCGCCCGGGCATCCGTCTGCACCGAGCACCGCGAAGTCCCTCACCGGCAGCCTCGAAACCGCTTCACGACGCCCGCTCTCCCCCAATCCGAACCCATTTCCACGGCCCGACTCAGCCCTCCAACGCGCAGCGCTGGAGCTCACCCAGGCGTCAGCGTGAGCGGTCCGGATCCGGCACGTCGGCCCCGAGTTTCCCCTCCTGCTTCCAGCGCTCCAGCTTGCGGAACAGGGTCTTGCGGTCCACTCCGAGCGCGCGCGCCGCGAGAGTCCTGCTCCCGCCCATCGCCCCGAGGACGCGGAGGATGTAGCGGCGTTCGAGCTCTTCGAGGGTGACGACCGACGACTCGTCCACGCCCTCGGGCATGAGCTGGGTGGAGCGGTAGCGCTGGATCTTCTCCGGGAGATCGTCGACCGCGATCTGCTCGAACCGGGTCAACGCCACCGCCCGCTCGATGCAGTTCTGCAGCTCGCGCACATTCCCGGGCCAGCCGTAATCCAGCAGCCGCTGCGCCGCCTGGGGCGACAGCCCGGAGACCCGCTTCCCGCTGCGATCTGCGAAATGACGGAGGAAGCGCTGCGCCAGGAGCAGCACGTCGTTGCCGCGCGCCCTCAGGGGCGGAAGCTCGATGCCCACCACGTTGAGCCGATAGAAGAGGTCCTCGCGGAACCGGCCCTCCTCCACCGCTGCCTCGAGATCCCGGTTGGTCGCAGCGACGATCCGGACATCGAAGGGCACCTCGGCGTTCCCGCCGACCGGACGAACCTTGCGCTCCTGGAGCGCGCGCAACAGCTTCGGCTGGAGCGCGAGCGGGAGCTCGCCGACCTCGTCGAGGAACAGCGTCCCGCCGTTCGCTTCGACGAACAGTCCCGTCCTGGCGCTCCGGGCATCCGTGAACGCGCCGCGCGCGTGTCCAAACAGCTCGCTCTCCAGCAGCGCCTCGGGCATCGCCGCGAGGTTGATCGGCACGAAGGGCGCTTCGCGGCGTCGGCTGCGCTCGTGGATCGCCCGGGCCGCCACCTCCTTGCCCGTGCCGCTCTCGCCGGTGATCAACACGGTCGTGTCCGAATCCGCGATCCGGTGGATCAGCTCCCACGCCTTCTTCAGCGCAGGGCTCTCCCCCACCACCGCGTCCGATCCGATTCGCTCGTCCACCACCTCGCGGAGCCTTCGCACCTCGTCGCGGAGGCGCTGGTGCGTCACCGCCCGTTCGAGCACCAGCCCGAGCGCATCCAGCTCGAAGGGCTTGGTGACGAAGTCGTAGGCGCCGGCCCGGATCGCGGCGATCGCCGTCTCCATGCTGCCGAAGGCGGTAATCACCACCACCAGCACGTCGGGACGGTTGAGGGCAATGCGCTCGCATAGCTCGAGCCCGTTCATTCCGGGCATGTTGAGATCGGTGAGCACCACGTCGGCCTCCGAGGATCCCAGCCACCCAAGCGCCTCGTCGGCGCCGCGCACGCCGAACGCCATGAACCCGCGCCGCGCCAGAGCCCGCTCCAGCATCTCGCGCATGGGCGCGTCGTCCTCGACGATGAGAATGCGTCGACTGCTCAAGGCGCCTCCTTCGGCAGGAACACCGAGACGCAGGTGCCCTTCCCGGGCGTACTCACGACGTCGATCCAGCCCCCGTGGTCGCGCACCAGCCCCCACGTGACAGACAGGCCGAGGCCCGTCCCCTCGCCGACTTCCTTGGTGGTGAAGAACGGCTCGAAGATCCTCGGGAGGTCGTCGGGAGGGATGCCCTCGCCCTCATCCACCACATCGATCCGGATCCAGTCGGGCTCTGCGCCGGGGACTGCCTCGGACGCGCGTCGCTCCTCCGAGGCGCGCACCTCCACCCGCCCGGGGCGCTGCATCGCCTGGATCGCGTTGAGAACGAGGTTGGCCATGACCTGCTGGATCTGTCCGGCGTCGATGCTGGCCAGGTGATGCGCGTCGACCGTGGACTCCAACGTCACGCCGCGTCTCGTTGCCATCGGCTGCAGCAGTTCCAGCGTCCTCGCCACCAGGGGCGCCAGGGGCTCCTGGGCACGCTGGGGCTCCCGTCTGCGCGCGAAATCCAGGAGCTGCCGGATGATCCGCGTCATCGCCTGTGCCTGGCCCGCGATGACGTTCGCACTCTCCCGCGCTTCTTCTCCTTCGACCTCGCGCTGGGCGATCATCTTCGCCCGACCGTGCACCACGTTGAGCGGCGTCCCGAGCTCGTGGGCGACGCCCGCAGCGAGCTTTCCGACCGTGCTGAGGCGCTCTGCATGACGCAGATGCTCCAGGGTGACGAGGCGCTCGCGCGTCTCCTGGGACAGGCGTTCGCGGGTGACCGACAGCGACTCCGCCATCTGGTTCATGGCCCGTCCGAGCTCGCCCAGTTCGTCGCGGCTCGAGAGGTGGACGCGGGCATCGAGGTTGTCTTCCCCCACCCGCCGTGCCATTCGTGCCAGCGCAGCCACCGGGCGCCCGACGATCCGCTGCCCCAGCGCCGCGGCCGCGACCAGATACAACGCGCAGAGCAGCAGACCCGCCCCCCCGACCACGAACACGGTCTGCCGGAGCTGCTGCTCGCGCGAGGACAGCGACTCGGTGATCTGGATCGCGCCACGCTCACCTCGGAGCTCTACCGGGACCCAGGACACCACCAGCGGCGTGTGGTCTCGCGTGACTTCCAGCGAGACCATCTCCCCCCTCCGAAGCTCAGCGAGAAGGTTCGCAGTGAGCAGCGGAGTCCGAACGCCCCCGGGGCGGTCCAGCCACACCCACTCGAAGCGCGCTTCGTCCTGGTAGCGGTTCGCCTGATCGAGCACCGAGAGCGCTTCGCGCATGCCCCCGGCCTGCGCCGCGCGGGTGATGGCGCCGTCGATTGCAAGCCCGAGCAGACGGTGATCGCCGCGCGTGTCCTCTACGGCCCTCGCCCATTCGTATCTCACCTGGAAGGTGCCGAAGGCGACGAGGACGAGGAGCCCGAGCAGCGCGAGCGCGAAGGTGAAGGTGCGGGCCAGCTTCACGAGAAACCCCGGAGCGGTCCCGCACCGCTATCACATGCCAGTGCCCGGCCCTACTTCGCGGGATCCTTCTTCTCGAGCTTCTGAGTCTTCTTCACCGGCTTCTTCGCGAACACCTTCTCCGTGCTGGGCGCGGTGGTGGTCGACGGAGTGGGCGCAGGCTCGTTGGC
>JBAWAM010000518.1:0-15612 GCA_049589315.1 Myxococcaceae bacterium | reverse complement strand
GCGGTGCCCGCGGCGGCGTTCGCCTGCATCGGAAGCCAATAGTGGAAGTAGCCGTAGTACCCGCCCGCGCCCAGCGCCGCGAGCACGAGCAAGGTCGCGAACCCCTTCCCTGCGCCGCCCGACCTCTTCACCGCTGCTTGCGCGTCGCCGTCGGGAGACCGCCGCTCTGCGGTGCGGACGGCCATGCTGTTCTGCGTGAACGCCGGCTCGGGGGCGCTCACCCGGGCCGGGGTCAGAGGGGGCTCAGGCAGGGCCTCCTCGGCCGGCGGGGGCGTGACCGGGACAGAGGGCGACGTGTTCCCCAGCAGTCCCTGCGCCTGCAGCGCCTGGAGCTGGGCCCCCTTCTGGGCTTCGTCCACGACCTGGAAGAACGACGCGAGCTCGGCGATGTTGCCCAGCCGCTTCCACGTCTCCCCCGTGAGGCTGATCTCGTCGTCCCGGGCGACCTTCCGTTCGACGATCCACTTCTGGAGCGTGGTGAGCTCCTTGAAGGTGAACACGTTCCCGCTGGCCTGACGTACTTTCCAGTCTCGTTGCTTCTCGGATGATGGAGACGGAACCTGACCCTGGACCGGCGGCGAGATGGCCGGGATGCCGGCCGTCTCGAGTTCGCCCGGCTTCACCGGGACGGTGACGACCAACGCCTTCTTCTTCACCTTGAAGACGTGGCCACAGGTCGTGCACTTCACCGCGACGCCCGCCTCGGTGATGCGCGCGTCGTCGAACTCGTATTCCGTTTTGCACCGCTCGCAGCGGACGTCCATGTCGGAGAAACCCTCGCTGAGCGACGGCAACATAGCCGCTTGTGGGAACCTCAGAGAGTCACGATTCGTACCGCACGACCACCGGGGGACATAAAATTGACCGATCGGTCCCCCCCCCTACACTCGAGCCCCCGGGTAGCTACAGCCTGCTACGCCAGGCTGCCGGGCATTCGAGGTCTCGCGCGCAATGGCGGCAAGGAAGACAAGGTCAGCGGACAAGACGGTGCTCTCCCGGCAGGAGATCTCCAGCCGTAAGCGGCAGATCGCCGAGAAGAAGATGCAATCGGATGGCGTGGGCCGTCGCGCGATCTTCGGCGTGTTCGTGCTGGCGTTCTCGCTGCTGGCTCTGCTCTCCGTCGCCACCTTCGATCCGCACGACCGGACGGGCCCCGGGTTCCGCAACCTGATTGGCCCCGCGGGTCACCTCATCGCCGAGGCCCTTCGTGGGACGTTCGGCATCTGCGCCTACGTCCTGCCGTTGGCGGGGCTGTACGCGGCGATGATCCTCTTCCTGGGCCGTTCGCGCAGCCGGTGGCAACAGGTCGTTTCGGCGATCCTCCTCACCCTGAGCAGCGCCACGCTCGCCCACCTCGCCTTCGAAGGCGAATCGGGCTGGGCGCACCCTCCCGGAGGCGCGGTGGGAGAGATCCTCGCCTCGGTGATGTCCGGGCTGTTCTCCACGGTGGGGACGGTGATCCTGGTCACCGCCGTCTGCGTGACCGCGCTCATCGTCGGCACCCAGTTCATCTTCCTCCGGCTCTGCGCGGCCGCGTGGGCAGGTGCGCAGGCGCTCGGCCGCCAGGTGGCCGGTGGCGCCGAGGCGTTCTGGGCGGCGCAGAAGGCGTCGCACGCCGAGCGGCGGGAGGCTGCGGCGAAGGCGAAGCTGGAGGAGGCCGCGTTCCTCGCCCAGCTCGAGGCCGATGAAGACGAGCTGGCCGAGCAGGAGCGCGAGATCGCCGAGGCAGAAGCGATCGCCGAAGAGGCGGAGAGGCTCTCCCGCGAGGCCATGAAGCAGCGCGAGCTCGAGGCGGCGCGCGCGGCGGAAGAGAAGAAGAAGCAGAAGGCCGCGGCGAAGGCGCCGGCGAAGGTCGAAGCGGTCAAGGTGACACCCCAGGTCGCGGCGGACGCCGTTCGTCCGGCCAACGGAGAGCCTGCGTGGGTGAACGCGCTGTCCGCCGTCGCCCCCGAGCAGGAGCCGGCGATGGCGCAGGAGACGCCCGCCGCCGAGCCCGCGAAGAAGTCGCGCAAGGCGCCGAGCATCGTCGCCGCGCCGCCGACACCGACCGCAGCGGCGGAGAACCCGTCCATTCCGCCCGTGCCTGCGGCGAACATCGAGCTGGACGCGCTGGCACTGGCGCCGAAGAACACCGCGCTCGCGCGCATGCCAGTCATCGTCGAGCCGAAGGCGCCGCCGAAGCCGACGGCGAAGAAGCAGGATCAGTTCGAGTTCATCGGCGATCGCAGGAGCTTCACCCTGCCGCCGATCGACATGCTGGCGAGTGACAGAACCGAGCGGACCGAGCTCGACAAGGACGCGTTCCTCAGCACCGCGGAGAAACTGCGCGCCAAGCTCGCCGACTTCGGCATCGTGGGCGAGGTCGTGGAGATCCGCCCGGGTCCCGTCGTCACGATGTACGAGTTCCTCCCGGGGCCGGGCATCAAGGTCTCGAAGATCGCTTCCCTCGCGGACGACCTGGCGATGGCGATGGAGGCGATGCGCGTTCGAATCGTCGCGCCCATCCCCGGCAAGGGCGTGGTCGGCATCGAGGTCCCGAACAAGGATCGCGAGACGGTCTACCTGAAGGAGATCGCCGAGCAGGACGCGTTCCTCAAGTCGCAGTCGCGCCTGACCATGTGCGTCGGCAAGGACATCGAGGGCATGCCGTACGTCCTCGATCTCGGCAAGGCGCCCCACCTGCTCATCGCAGGCACCACCGGCTCCGGTAAGTCCGTCGCGGTCAACGCGATGATCATGAGCCTCCTCCTCAAGAGCACGCCGGAGGAGGTCCGCTTCATCATGGTGGACCCGAAGATGCTCGAGCTCTCGATCTACGAGGGCATCCCGCATCTGTTGCTGCCGGTCGTCACCGACGCCAGGAAGGCGGCGCTCGCGCTGCGCTGGGCCGTGGAGGAGATGGAGCGGCGCTACGCGCTGCTCGCCGAGGCGGGCGTGCGCAACCTCGCTGGCTACAACAAGCTGATCGAGACCGCCCAGGGCGCCGCCAAGGAGAAGCTGGGGCGGGTGGTCGAGGCGCGGACCGCGAGTGCCGCGCCCGAGAAGCCGAAGAAGACGATGATCATCGACGTCGGCGAGGGCGAGGCCGAGGAGCAGGCGCTCGATCGCGCGACGAACGACGGGATCGGCGTGGCTGCGCCGAAGGACGCGCCAGAGGACGTGCGCGAGGCCGTGGTCGGAGAGACCGAGCCCTCGCTCGAGGAGATTCAGGCGTCCGATCTGATCGATCCGGACCTGGAAGACTCGGAGCCGGTGGTGGTGGCGGCCGCGCCGAACGGCCCGTCGTCCGCGCCCGAGGAGGAGGAGCAGGAGAAGAAGGACGAGCCGCGCAAGCTCCCCTACATCGTCGTCATCATCGACGAGTTGGCAGACCTCATGATGGTCGCCTCGCGCGAGGTGGAGACGTACATCGCCCGACTGGCGCAGATGGCCCGCGCCTCCGGCATCCACCTGATGGTCGCCACCCAGCGCCCGTCGACCGACGTCGTCACCGGGATCATCAAGGCCAACTTCCCCACGCGCGTCAGCTTCATGCTGCGGTCCAAGCCGGACTCCATGACCATCCTCGGCACCGTGGGCGCAGAGGCGCTGCTCGGCATGGGCGACATGCTGATCATGCCGCCGACCAGCTCGCACCTGCAGCGCGTGCACGGCGCCTACGTCTCGGAGACCGAGATCCACAAGGTGGTCAACCACCTCAAGGCGCAGGGCAAGCCGGTGTACGACGACACCATCCTCAAGGCGCGCGAAGAGGATTCCGAGGGCGGCGCCGAGGAGGACGATCTCTCCGACGAGCTGTGGGATCAGGCCGTCGCCACCGTGAGCGAGATGAAGCAGGTCTCCATCTCCATGCTCCAGCGCAAGATGCGCATCGGCTACAACCGCGCGGCGCGGATGATTGAGCGTATGGAGCGCGAAGGCATGGTGGGACCGGCCGACGGCGCGCGGCCTCGCGAGGTGCTCATCCGCGGCGTGGGCGAGATGCCTGGCGCCGGGGCAATGTAGCGGTCCCACACTGGCGGGCGCGGGGCCATCCTCAACAGCCGCTACCAGGTCGTCGAAGCGGTCCCAGAGGACCGCACACTGGGCGCGGCGGCCGTCGCGGTGGTTGACTGGCATCGGGGCTCACCCTCTGAGCGGCTGGTGGCGCTCAAGCGGAAGGTCGCGCGACTGGCCCAGCACGCACAGCAGGTGCATGGCGCGGGACTGCGACCGACGCGGATATGCCTGCCTGGTGGACCAACCGGCGCGCATCCTGGATGCGCTCACGGGCGCGGGACAGACGGGCGCATGGCGCACGCCGGAACGGGTGGTGGACCCCGATGCGGAACGATCTTCGCAGCGTGCCGCAGTGTTCCCTTCGATGCGCCGAACCCAACCTGCCGTGGCCTGAACCGGTGAGGCAGCACACTCCGGATTGGTTCGTGAAATTGGTCGCAAGGCCCTGCGCTCGGGATCTGCGAACGCCTCGGCTGAGAAGACGAGGCGTGGACCCGCGCATGGGCACTGCTCGCGCCGCTCGCACCCCAGCTGCCCAATTCGTCGATCACAGGCGGATGCAGGTTCTCCGAGTCATTCCGTTGGTTGAATGCTTTTGTTTTCTCGGGTTTGCGCGAACAGAATGACCTGGAGCGACTGTGGTCATTCCTGGCGGGGGTGCCCCGAGAAATGACCGTGACTTCCGCAAGTCATTCCGGCCAGTGATCTCCCAGCAACTCCGCAGAGTTGGCGAATCAGAATGACCTGCGGAGATCGTGTTTTCCTCGACACGAGGTTTTCGGCTCGATCCCCGGCCCCGCCCAGCTCTCGCGCGCCCCTACCGGCACCGGGCAATAGCTCCTGTCCTCCGGCAAAGCGCTTCACACGGTCGATGGAAGCGCCCAGTTGGCGACGGTGCTCGTTCCGAAAAGACGGCCGCCCGCGCTCCATGAGATCGACCGCTTCGGCGCGCAGACCGAGCAGAACCATCGCATCGATGGGGGCAATGACCGCGGCCTTCAGCGTGTGAGGGTCACTGTCCGGCCGACGAGGAGCCTCAGATGTCCTCCCTGACGCGCCCACTGAAGCTGCTCGCGGCCAGGAATCCGCCAACACCTGCCTGGCCCAACCCTGCGATTACGTTGAAGGTCCGGTCATCCACAGGAAATGGATTGAGGTCGATGATGCCGAGGCCACCAAGGAGGGCCATGATCAGACCAGGAACCGCGCCGATCCCGACGGCCACCAAGCCCTGAATCCACTCGCGCATTTCGCGCCTATAGGCCGACGAGCACCGGCTGATCAAGTTGGCTCCGTACAGTTGAGACCCCGTGGCGGACGCACGGCTTCGCGAGCGCGGGCGCGACGACGGAGAAGGCGAAGGGTCGGCGATCGCCCTTCCAGTGACACCGCTCGCCTTGTCGAGCGGGGAAGACGCGCGCAGCGGCGCCATCGCAGAGAGCGACGGGCCACCCGAGCGACATCCGCATCCACCCGGTGCGCGCTCTCCCGTTCCGGGCGCGAGTTCAGGCGATGCGGTGCCGGCGTCCGTAGGCGCGATGACCAGCTCGAGCTCCGGTGCGCGTCGGCGGAAACTCGAATCCCCGCCTCGTCGTTTCCGTCCGCCGCGAAGTCCTGAAGCGTAGCGCGTGCGCCGGGGCCAGCGTGAAGTCCGGTGTGGTTCTGGAGCGAGCGGGTGCCATTAATCAGCGCGATCACCGAACCCGCGCGGCCTCGCAGACGCGCCCTCAGGGCCCACCGCAGCGTTCGACGAAGGCGGGGTGTTCGATGAAGTGCGCCAGGAGCACCTTCCACGGTGACCAGGTGTGCTCTCCGGGAACAGTCTTCACGTTCTCGAGCGGCAGCGATTCGGCCAGAAGGCGCGCCGCCGGAGCCAGTCGGTCGTCGACGCCGTAGCCCAACAGGATCTCCGGTCCGGTGGATCCGTCGCTGGTGTGCGCTTTCAGCCAACTCCACATCTGTCGGGAGAAGTTCCGCCCGTCGAGCGGAGCGGGCGGCGGCGGCTCCCAACGAGCCAGCCCGCCGGCGTTCCGGATCTCCTCGATCACTTCCTTCTCGCCCAGATAGGGAGCGAGGAGGATCAGGCCCTGCACCTTCCCGTCCTGGGTGTGCGCGTGCAGCAGCGCGCCCATCCCGCCCATGGAGATGCCGAGGACCCACAGCGGCGCTCGTGCCTTGCGCTCTGCCGGTGCCACCACGTCCGTCTGGAGCCGCTCGGTCAGGAGGCCTCGATAGTAGTAGCCCATCGTCGCGTTCGCAGAGACGAGCTCCACGGCCGGATGGCGCGCCTGGATCAGCTCCACGAAAGCCTGCTCCTCGAAGGTCTCCGCAGAATCGCCCGCGCCGGGAAGCAGGAGGAGGCGACAGCGCGGCTCGGAGGATGCGGCCGGCCAGCTCATGGAACGCATGGGGGTGGGGGCAGGGAGCCACCGTAGACAACCTGTTCCCAGCGTCACCGTCAGCAGCAGCAACGACAGTGTCGCGGAACGCATCGAGGAGCATCTAACACGGATTGGAACGGGCGCTTCGGCATGGAAGCATGCGGTGGATGGCCACACTCCATTTCATCTGCGGAAAGGCGGGAGCCGGCAAGACGACGCTGGCCCGGGAGCTGGGCAGGACCTTGCCCGCGGTCGTCTTCTGTGAGGACGAGTGGATCTCCACGCTCGGCTTCGAGGTGCGCGCCCTCGAGGACTTCCTGCGGGCTTCCTCGAAGTGCCGGAGCCTGATCGGGCCACTCGTGGGAGACCTCCTGAGGATGGGCGTCTCCGTCGTCCTCGACTTCGGGGGCAACACGGTGAAGGGGCGGCAGTGGGTGCGCTCACTGTTCGAGGCGGCTGAAGCCGACCACGTGCTGCACATCATCCAGGCCACGGATCCGGAGTGCCTGGCCAACATTCACCGGCGCAATGCCGAGAAGCCGCCGGGCGTCTACTGGGGTCACGTCACCGACGAGCTGTTCCACGCGGTGAACCCCTTCTTCACGCCTCCCGCGCCCGAAGAGAACTTCCACGTCGTGCCACACGCGAGGCGCTGAGCGTCACGTAGGGCGGTGGGCTCCCCCTTTTCGACGAGAGGAATGACATGACCCTGCGCTGCGCAATACTCGATGATTATCAAGGGGCAGCCCTCCGGATGGCCGACTGGTCGAGCCTCGAAGGCCGCGTCGAAATCGTTCCCATCCGCGAGCACTTCGACGCCGAGGACGCGCTCGTCGAGGCTGTTCGCGATTTCGACATCCTCGTGGTCATGCGCGAGCGGACGCCGCTCTCGCGAGCGACGCTTGCGCGGCTGCCAAAGCTCGAGCTTGTCGTGACGAGCGGGATGAGGAACGCCTCGATCGATCTCGAGGCTGCTGCGGAGAAGGGCGTCGTCGTTTGCGGAACGAAGAGCGGGTCGGAGCCTCCAACGGAGCTCACGTGGGCGCTCATCCTCGCGCTCGCACGGAATGTCGTCGCGGAGGCGAACGCGCTTCGCGCGAACGGTCCATGGCAGAGCACCGTCGGCGCCGATCTCTCCGGCAAGCAACTGGGGATTCTCGGGCTCGGGAAGATCGGCAGCCGCGTCGCGCGCATCGGCGCGGCGTTCGGCATGGACGTCGTCGCGTGGAGCCCAAACCTCACGAAGGAGCGTGCGGACGCAGCAGGAGCGCGCCTCTCGCCATCGAAGAACGAGCTCTTCGCGACGAGCGACTTCATCACGATCCACCTGGTGCTCGGCAAGACAACGCGTCACCTCGTCGGTCGCGACGAGCTCGCTCGCATGAAGAAGACGGCCTACCTCGTCAACACGTCGCGAGCGGCGATCATCGACCAGGACGCGCTGGTGGAGGCGCTCACCGAGAACGCCATCGCAGGAGCCGGCCTGGACGTCTTCGAAGTCGAGCCGCTGCCGCACGATGACGTGCTGAGGCGGCTACGGAACGCCCTCTGCACCCCTCATCTGGGTTACGTGTCGCAGGCCAACTACCGTGCCTACTTCCAGGAGGCCGTCGAGGACATCGAGGCCTTCCTCGCCGGCTCGCCCGTGCGCACGCTGGGGGATTCGCTCAACCGCTTCCAGTGGTGAAGTCCTCAGCGCGTTCCACCGTCAGGGCCTCGCTCACCGAGCGCAGCACACGTGCGTCACGCAGCATCAGCGGATGGAGCAGCACGGGGAAGGTGCGCTCCCAGGCTCCCTCCAGCCGCGAGGAGTGGGCGGGAACTATCATCAAGTCGAGCGGCGTCCACAGACTGAAGACCTCGGCGGGGGCGAGGGCCCCCGCGCCAGCGGGCAGCCGAGCCAGCAGCGGACTGCCCCAGCGCATCTGAGTGGCACCCGGGTTGGAGCGCAGCCAGCCGGTCGCCGTGCCCGCGTGGGGGCCGGAGATGCTCACGAAGCGGCGGACGCTATGTCGCCCTCCCCCCTCGAGCATCCATGTGCGAGTCACGAGGGCGCCCATGCTGAAGGCCACCACGTCCACGCGGGTCGCGCCGCTCCTGCGCTGCACCTCCTCCACGTGGGCTGCGAGCTGGGCCGCCAGCGTCTCGAGCGGGGCGTCACCGTTGTTCGGCGACAGCGCCACCGCAGAGACGTCCTCGAACCCTTCCCGCGCGAGGTGCGCCATCATCGTCGAGAAGACCCGGCTCGTATCGTCGATGCCGTGCACCAGGACCACCGGTGCCTGGCCGCGTACCTCGCGCGCAAGCTCCACATGCGCCTCCTTTTCGTGGCCGTGTCCCACGCCCGCTCTGGCCTGCTTCAGCGACGCGCCGCACGCGCCCAGCACCATGGAAGCCGCGACTGCAGCTCCCCCTCGCCAGACGCCGTGACCGAGTCCCATGATCGAAGTCTATTCGAGCGCTGGCTGCGGGACCTCGGTGAGCTTGTCCAGCAGGCACACCGACTCGCTGCAGGAGCGATTGACTTGACTCAAGCGGCTCGAGGCCCGAAGAGATCGAACCGGCCATGCGACGCGTCCACCTCTTCGAGCTCGAGGACTTCGACTGGGTCCCCGGTGCCATCCGCGATGGAGGCACCGACCTGCTCGATCTCGGCTTCGACCGCCTGGGCTTCTACGACGGAGTCGCACCGAAGCTGAACGCTCTGCTCGAAAGCAGCGGCGCGACCCGCGTGGTGGACCTCTGCTCTGGCGGCGGAGGTGGCACGCTTCAGATGCGGCGACAGGTGCGCGCCGCCGGAAAGAGCCACGAGTTCGTCTTCTCGGATCGGCACCCGAACGAAGCGGGCATCGCGCGCGTGCAAGCGCTCGACGATCCCCACACGCGTTATCGGTCCGAGCCGGTCGACGCGATGACCGGAGGCGGCGAACTCGAAGGCGTCCGCACCATGTCGGGCGCGCTGCACCACTTCCAGCCCGACGCAGTGCGCGCGCTGATCGCCGGCATCGTGGCACGGCGCGCGCCGCTGGCGTTCTTCGACGTGGCAGCGTCGCCCGCCGTCCGCAGGCTCCCCATCGTTCTGGCGCCGCTCGCGATGGGCGTGAACATGCTGATGCTCTTCCTCGGCTCGCTCGTCCTCGTGCCGTTCGTTCGGCCCTTCCGGCTCTCGAGGCTGCTCCTCACTTATCTGCTCCCAGCGATCCCCGCGCTGGTTGCCTGGGACGGGTCGGTCTCGGCACTGCGGGCGTATACCCCCGACGAGTTGCTCGAGATTTCCCGCTCGGTTCCAGGCGCCGACGGCTACGCTTGGGACGCCGGCGTCGTCGGCTCTGCGCTCTACCTGACCGGGGTGCCGTTGCGAAAGGTGATATGAGCCCATCCAGAGTTCGCGCCAGTCTCACCCAGACCTTCCTCCGCTTCGCTGAGGGGCTTCCGGAGGACGTCCGGACCCGGATCTACGCCGGGTTTCCGCAGGCGCATCGCGTGCAGATCCAGAAAACGCTCGGGCTCGGGTGGGTTCCGCTCGAACAGCATCTCTTGCTTCTCGATGTGGCGCGGCAGTCACTCCCCGGTGACCCTCGCGAGGCGTTCCGTTCCTTCCATCGCGACGCGATTCTCGAGGCGTTCCAGCAGCCTTTCTTCAAGACCATCGTCGATGGGTTCGTACGGGCATTCGGGCTGAGCCCCGGCACGATCATGCGGGCTGCGCCCACCGGCTTTTCGTTCGCCTTCCGCGGCTGCGGAGAGGTCACCTGGGTCGATTCCTCCCGGAAGGACGAACGCGAGAGCAGGTTGGTGCTCGAAGGCTTTCCTCCGGAGCACTTCGCATCCGGACTCTTCTCCGAGGGCATGGTCGCGACGCTCGACTCGTTCCTGTCGCTGTGCAAGGTGAGCGGGGAGGCCTCGGTGACGGGCGTCGACCTGAACCGTGGGCACGCCGAGTACGTTCTCCGGTGGCGTCCGGCGTAGGCGCCTACGCGGGCGAGCTGGCCGCGATCGCGCCGTTCACGAGCGCCTGCACCATGCGCTCTCGCCAGGCGGCGTAGTCGTCGAGCGGCGGGGCGAAGTCCTTCGGGAGGAGCTTCTCGTCCTCGGGCTGCGCCGGCGTGCGCTGCAGCCACCGGTCGCCTTTCTTCACCCAGCATTCGCTGAACCGGTACTCGGTGCCATCGGTGTTGCGGCCCGTGATGAGCACCCAGGCCAGATCCGGACGCGGGTAGTTGACCGACTCGACGCGGATCCCCATGCGCAGGACCTCCTGGATCTCGCGGGGGTTCAATACGTCGAGCTTGAGCCCATTCTGCTTCAGGAGCCGCCGGTCGTAGCGGTCGCTCTTCACGCTCCCATTCGCCGCCGGGCTCGAGTCGCGTGCGAACGCGACGATCGCGCGCTTGCGCGCTTCTATCCAGCCCTCCTTGCCGCCCATTCGCGCCAGGGCGTCACGCGCGCCTTTCGCGAGCTCGGGATTCGACG
Source organism: Myxococcaceae bacterium (assembly GCA_049589315.1). Classification (GTDB taxonomy): domain Bacteria; phylum Myxococcota; class Myxococcia; order Myxococcales; family Myxococcaceae; genus JBAWAM01. Next base: position 4,759 of record JBAWAM010000518.1, on the reverse strand, counting down.
TGCCGGCCGCCGCATACTCCCTGACCGCGGTCTCGAACGCAGTCCAGCGTGTGTCCCAATCGAAGCACTGCGCGATGTCCGCCGACGCGAGCTCCTGCGCGTGGAAGCAGCTCAGCACCGCCTTCTCCGGAGAGGAGAGATCCAGTGCGCGCGGCTCCTGTACCTGGGCGAGGAGGTCGCGGACGAAGTCGATGGGCCGCGCGAAGGCCAGACCGTCCGCGCCGCCGAGCACTTTCGAGGTGTTGATGCCCACGACCTCGCCGCGCGCCGTGAGGAGCGGGCCGCCGGAGTTTCCGTGGTTCACCGCGGCGTCGTGCTGGATGGCGCCGTGGTGGATGGCGCTCACCACGCCTGCAGTGAAGGACCAGACCGTCTCCTGCGGATGGCCGAGCGCGAGCACCGACTCGCCGGGTTTGGGTGGGCGTGAGGACAGCTCGAGCAGCGTTACGTTCGAGGTGTCGGCGTCGACCTTCACGAGAGCGAGGTCGGTGGTGGGATCGCCCCGGACCAGGCGCGCGCCGACCAGTTCCTTATTGTTCTCGAAGAGATACCGCTTGAGGCCCCCGTCCATGGGCGTGTAGCTCACGCGATCGCGCCGGTAGAGAAGGGCGCTGAGCGATTGCGCGTTCGTGACCACGTGCAGGTTGGTGACCACCATCCCGTCGAGGCTCACGATCAACCCGGCCCCGTAGCCGACCGTGCCATCCGCACGTTGCGCGAGGAGGAGCACGACCGCGGGGAGCGCACGATCGAGCACCTCCAGCGAGGTCGCGTCCCGGGAAGGCGCGTGCGATACCATGACGGTCGCGCACCCGAAGCACAGCAGGCTCATCATCGCGATGACCCGCAACGACAAGCCCGCATTGCCAGCTGCTCGTCGCTTCATCTGACGGTCCCCCGCAATGGAGCCATGACGTTCCGCGAGCGCTCCCGGCCTCATTGTCGCGCACGCCGAGTGTACGTGTAGGTGAGTGTATCCACAATACCGGTCCCCCGCCCCCGAGCATCGGAGCCACGCCACCCTGTACGCGCCAGGCCTCGTTCCATTGCGTGCAGGATGCACCGTGAAACGCCGCGGCATAGGCGATCCGCACGCCACACCTTCAGCGCGGTGGAGAACAGTCGAATCCAGCGTGAGCGCCACTGCTGGAGCCTCCTGGTATTCGCGCACAGGGGGGCGAGGCGAAAAGAATGATCGCTTCAGGGCCCCCCGGCGACTCAGCCGTTTGCGCGTCCGCTTTTCCGGGTGCGCGTCGAGGGCCCCTACATGCGTACGCGACGTCTCTGCTCCGCCATTTCAGTGGTCGCCATCACCCTGCTTCTGGCCCCGCCGCCCGCCGAGGCGCGATTCGGGAAGACCAGGGTGGCTCCGCATGTGGACGAGGCAAGCGAATCAGCACAGCCGCCGGAAGAACCCACCGCCCCGAATCGTGGCTACGCCCATCGGCGCCGGCGTCACCCCGAGGTGATCGTGGTGCCTGCCCCGGTCTACGTCGCACCGGTCTACGGCGGGCACGCTCCTCCTACGCCCCCTCCCCCGCCTCCGCCTGTGGAAGTCGAAAGGCACGAACCGCCTCCGCCTCCCAGGCGCGAAAGGAACAACATTCCCCGCTTCCAACTCACCGGGATGCTGCAGCGCGCTCCCCACGAAGGGTTGCTGGCCAGCGTGCATCTGAGGGCGGAGGGCGCGCGCTTCGGAGTCGACGCCCACTTCGACCACTACGGCCCTCTATTCCGGGGCGGAAGGGACGGAGTGAGGTTGCTCAACGTGTCCGGGGCGTGGGCACTGTTCAGGATCCCGGATGTCCGCTTGCGGGTTCACCTTGGCGCCTATGGCGTGCTCACGTCGAAGATGGCGTCGCTGGGCCCGGGCGTCGGGGCGTCTCTCGACGTTCACGTGCTGGGGCCGCTGTATCTGGACGCGGCCAGCCACCTGGTGATCTTCCCCTACAGCGAGCTGGATGCGAATGCGGGCGCCGCGCTGCGCCTGGGCCCTGTGGCGCTCAAGGCCGGGGTCCGGGGAACGCGGCTCGACGAGCGGGTGGGTGAAGTTCCCTTGTCGGATTTCCGGGTCGGTCCCTACGTGGGCGCGGGCCTGATGTTCTAGGGGAAGGGGCTGCTCAGACGATCGCGCCCTTGCACCACGCCTCGAACTCCTCGACGGTCATCGACTCCTCGCGGATGGAGGGGTTCTCCAGGCGGCGCGGAGGATCCTCGTAGGTCGTCCCCGCCTTGTCGCCGGTGGGGCCCCACGGGTTGCGGAAGTACACCCGCCCGTCCTCCACGCGGGTGGCCACCACCGCGTGCCCACCCTCCTTGCCCTCGCCCCAGCTCATCCGGACGTATGTGTCCTCGGGAGAGCGCTCGGTGACGAGGCCGATCACCTCACCGTTGTGCTGCTTGTAGTCGCGGCCGAAGAGCGCCTCGAGCCCGCGCTCCTGCGCGTCGGCATTCAGGCCCTCGTGCGAGTAGTCGAACAACCAGAGCTTCTTGCCCCGGCTCTGGTCGTCGGTCGTGGAGTACGACTCGCCGCCGTTTGCGTACTCCATCATCGCCGACTGGAACACGCGCTCGCTGGCGCTGCGGCGGGTGGACGAGTCGGGGGCGATGCTGTCCTGCTCGAGCTTGAGCGTCTGGCCGCCCCGCATCTCGACCTTGCCGTCCCCGGAGAGCAGTCCTTCCATCAGCCGCACGTACTCGGCCGGGTTCTGGTCGCACAGCAGGTACTGCATGCTGGTCGCGGTGCACGTGTTGTGGCCGTCCTGGTTGATCTGACCCGGCTTCGAGCACTCCTGGAGGATCGACGCGAGCAGCTCCTCGCGATCGATCCCGTGCCGCTCGAAGTTCTCGTTCAGGGGATCCGTCGCCAGCGAGTGCAGACGATCCAGCAGGGCCACACCCTCCGCGTCCTTGTCCAGCAACGCCGGCTGGCCCTCGACGTTGCGCTTCGCCAGATCGAGCAGTTTGCCCTGACCCTTCGGGTCGCAGACCTCGAAGGTCTTGATGGCCTTCTGCTGCTGCGCCGGAGGCAGCGCGCGGAAGCCCGGCGAGGCCACCAACTCGGTGAGCCGCGCATTCTGGAGCGAGGACTTCGGCTCGGAGAGGACCGACTGAACGAGACGGACCTGGACGTCGGCATCCAGCGTGCGGAATCCCACGCTCCCGACCAGCTCCTCCAGGTCCTGCTTCGCGTGCGGAGAGACGCTGCCAGAGAGAACCTTGTTGGCCTGGGCGAGCTCCGCCGGGCTCAGCTTCTCGCGAACGGCGGGGGGAAGAGCGCCGGTTCCGGTGGTTTCGCCACCCCCGGTGACCCGCGCGAGCTTCTGGGAAGTCGCCGTGGCCTTCGACTCGAAGCCATCGCCCGTGGGCCGTGAGAGCTTCTGGGTGACGGCGGGCTTCAGCACATTGAGCAACCGCTCACGAGAGTCGAGGTCCGTCTTCGGCTTCGGAGTCTCCGTCAATCCCGTACGCTTGATCACGAGGTGCTCTCCTGGTGGCTTTACTTAGTCTTCGTAAAACGTCGTGTAGGTGTTTCCCCCCGATTCGACTTGTTACATTTGTGGGTATTGGTCCCACCTGATCGCACACAGGTTCACGCAGGCGGCGCCCGGTCGATGAACGCGACGAACTCGGGCCATGCGGCCCGCAGCCTCTCGGGGCCCGTCTCACCGAACAGGCTGACCGCGTCCACGTGGCGGAGCTCCCCAGAGGTCTGCTCGACAGTCCACGCGCGCAGCGCCTCACGGAGGCCCCGCTGCGAGCCTCCCAGCGCGTCGAGCTCCTGGCGTTCGAGCGTGGCGCGCGCTCGGGTCCAGTCACCGGCGCGGCAGGACAGGACGGCGGAGGCCAGGAGCGCTGCCGCGGAGGCGTCGTTCTTCAAGCTCTTCGACTCCTCCAGCCACTTGTGGGCGGAGGCCGCCTGCCCCTGGAGCGCCTTCGTCAGCGCGAGCTGTGGCACGACGAGCTGTGAGAGGTTTGTCACCAGCCGCTTCTTCCGGGCGGCCTCCAGCTCGCGTTCGGCCTCCTCGAGCTGCCAGAGCGCCAGCCGGGTCACGCCCAGGTTCATGTAGATGAGCGGGTTCCGCCTGAGCGCAGGGCGCGCGGCTTCGAACCGGGACAATGCCTCCGTCAGCCGTCCCTGCGACAGCAGCGCGATCCCTTCATTGTTCACGTTGGCGCCCCGCCTTGCGCGGAGGATGAAAACGGTCAGCAGCGCCACGAACACCAGGAAGAGGAGGGGGACGAGCGCGCTCGCCCGCGACTCGCTCCCGGGCGCGGAGCCGGAGGAGAACAGTTGGTACAACCCGACGAATACGACGATCAGCGCGAGCCACAGACCGCCGAGGGCGAGGGCATATCTCATGCGAGCCTGAAGCCTTACCGAGCAACCGGAGAACCGCAAGCGGGCCGCATCCATCAGCGGTGCCGTTCAGGGCACCTGCGAGCCGGTTTCACCCACGAAGGCCTCACGCGCTGCCTCGCCGCTGTGGAATAGGGCTCCCGGGCGGCGATGATCTCCCGTACGGTGCCGCCCGGCCATGGCACGACGTCTCCCCCTCTACGCGACCTGCGCGCGCGGCACCGAAGAGCTCCTCCGCGACGAACTCGAGGAACTGGGCGCCACCCGCACCCGCCTCGACCGCGGCGGCGTGCGCTTCCAGGCGAACCTCGACGAAGCGCTCCGGACGGTTCTGTGGACCCGGATCGCAATGCGGGTGCTCTACCCGCTGGGCGAATTCGACGCGGAGGGCGCCGAGGG
>JBAWAM010000517.1:0-13538 GCA_049589315.1 Myxococcaceae bacterium | reverse complement strand
CCTGCAGGTCGGGCCAGAGCTCGTCTTCTCCACCGCGCTGAACGAACGCGCGTTCCGGGCGGACGGCACGCGGTTGGAGCTGCTCGTCGGGGGCCGTTACCGGGTGACGCCCACGACGGTGGTCGGTCCGGCGATCGGGGTGGGCCTGGTTCGCTCTCCAGGGACGCCGGCGTTCCGGGCCCTGCTCAACGTCGAGACCTCATTCGGCGCGGGCGGGCGCGAAGCGCGTGTGCACCCGGTGGAGCCGACAGAGTCGAACGAGACTCCTCCCGCCAAGGCGATGGTCGCGGAGACGCTGCCCGCCCCTGAGGCTCCGTTCGAGCCGCAGGTGGCGGAGGTCACGCCGGCCGCGGATGCGGAGCAGACGACGAAGCCGGAGCAGCCGGCCCCCGCGCCCGTGGTGGCCCGAGCGGAGCCTCGCCCCGAGCCGACGGAGGTTCAGCCCATGGAGGAATCGCTCCCGCCGCTCCGGCGCGGAGACGCCCACGTCGTGCACTTCGCGTCCAACGAAGCCTCGCTCTCGGAGCAGAGCCGAACGTTCCTCGACGCGCTCGCCGCGGACCTGCGCTCCGGAACGGGGCGAATCGCGGTCGAAGGACACGGCGACCACACCGGTCCCGACGAATGGAACCTGTCGTTGTCGACACTGCGTGCCGAGGCGGTGCGCCGCCATCTGGTCGGACGGGGCGTAGATCGCAGCCGGATCGATGTTCAGGGGTTCGGCGCGACGAAGCCGGTGAGCAGCAACGACACGTCCCGTGACCGGGCGGGGAACCGCCGGGTCGAGGTCCGAACGTCGAAGTAGTCGGCGGGACGAAGGCAGCCAGAGCGTCGGTTGAGCTCTGGCCGCCGAACAGCCGGCGCTACTTGAGCGCCTCGGCGCCGGAGACGATCTCCACGAGCTCCTTGGTGATCGCCGCCTGACGGCTGCGGTTGTAGAAGAGCGTGAGCTTGCCGATCATGTCCGAGGCGTTGGACGTGGCGCTGTCCATGGCGCTCATGCGGGCGCCGTGCTCGGAGGCGACGCTCTCCAGGAGCGCGCGGTACATCTTGATCGCCAGCGCCTGCGGCACCAGCCGGTCCAGGACCGCCTGCCGGTCGGGCTCGTACTTGAAATCCACCGTGGTGGCTGCGGGCGCGCCCTCGGTCACCGCCAGCGCCTGCAGCGGAACGAGCTGGTTGAACACGACCTGCTGGCTGATGGCGGTGATGAACTCGTTGTAGACGAGGAAGACCGCGTCGGTCTCGCCGTTGAGGTAGCGGGCGGTGACCTCGTTGGCCACGTCGGACGCGGTGCGGAAGTTCACCCGCGCGTAGAGACCCGGGTAGTCCTTGAGGATCTCCGCGCCGCGGCGCCGGAACGCATCGTTGCCCTTGCGGCCGATGGTGATGAGCCGGATCGACTCGTACTCCGAAGCGTTCTCGTTGAGGAACCGGTTCACGCGGCGGATGACGTTGGCGTTGAAGCCGCCGGCGAGGCCACGGTCCGAGGTGAGGGCGATGACGTCCACCTTCTTCACCGGACGGGCGGTGAGGAGCGGGTGGGCCAGGCCCTCCGAGCGCGCGGCCAGATCCGAGATCATCTGGTCCAGCCCGTTGGCGTAAGGACGGGCCGCGATGATCGCGTCCTGAGCCTTCCGCAGCTTGGCGGCGGCGACCATCTTCATGGCCTTGGTGATCTGCTGGGTGCTCTTCACCGAGCGGATGCGCTTGCGGATGTCGCGAAGGGAAGCCATGGGAACCGCTTGCTCCTGTAGGTCCTGAAAAAGCGGCGGCAACCTACCGATGGCGTGCGAGTGGGTCAATGCTCGGTTTTGAATCGGGACGATAAGGGCCCGCTGTGGCTGCTCGCCGGGGGAGGCTTGCCCGTCCGCCGGAGCGTCCGAAGTCTTGTTCAAGAGGAGACTTCGCCATGCCTGTGAAGGATCGCGACTACCAGCTCGGAGAGGCGGAGAAGACCGACGAGACGCGCGAGCTGACCGGAGACGACGCGTTCGCCTGCGAGGCGGACACCGGCAGCGCGGGAAACGGCGCCTCCCCGTGGGGGGCGGACATGTCGGGCTGCCGGAGCCCCTCGCCCGAGTTCGAACGGCAGTACGACCAGGTCGAAGCGGACCCAGCACACGCGGAGGACATCTCGCCCGACAAGATCGAGCGCGGGTTCTCCGATCCGGACGAGGAGGACCGCGAATACACGGCCTCGCCCAACGACCGATACCGGCCCATCACGACCGACATGCTGCCGAGCGACGACCCGGGCGCCCGGGAGGAATAGGTCCTACTTCCGCTTTCGGGCGGGCTTCTTCGATGCGCCCCGCTTGACGGTGGCCCGCTTCCCAGCTCGCCCTTCTTCCGCGCGAGACCTGGCGGCTGCGGTCTTGCGTCCGGCGGACTTCGTGGCAGCCGGCTTCTTCTTCGCAGCCGGCTTCTTCTTCGCGGCCGGCTTCTTCTTCGCGGCCGGCTTCTTCTTCGCCGGCGCGGCCTTCTTCTTCGCAGCAGGCTTCCTCTTCACGGCCGCGGCCTTCTTCGCGGCCGACTTCCGGGCGGCGGCCTTCGTCTCCGTCGCCGCAGTGCGGACGACCTCGAGGACGTTCTCCATGGCCTCGGGGTTCGACGAAGCGCCAAGCTCCGTGAGCGCGCCTTCGACGAGCATCAGCGCGCGCGCATAGGTGCGATCGCCGAAGTCCTCCGAGGCGGCAGGAGGAATCCGGGCCGTGAGCATCTTCTCGAGCGTCGCATAGAGCTTGACCGTGTTCGCGTCCACGTCGCGCGCGACATAGACCCATGCATCCTCGCCGAGGCGCTCTAACCAGCCGCGAGACGGGAGCTCGCCGACGTGCTCGACCGCGTCCAGGCGACGCTTGCGGACTGCGGCGAGCTGCTCGTCGTTCTGCTGGCCGAAGCGCCAGACGTCCTCGGAGGGGAAGCCCGCCTTGCCCGAGTGACTCAGCTCGATCACGCCCTGCGCGGTGCCGGAGGACTCGAGCGGAAAGAGCGAGACGCCGGACGAGAACCACGCGCCGTTGAGGTGGCTGTACAGCTCGTGCAGCTCCTCGGGCGCGTCACGCCCGAGCTCGCGGGCCGCGTTCTCCCAATCCGAGGCCGTCGCTCCTCCACGAACCTCATTCGCGGCCTTCTGCAGCCCGACGATCCAGTCGCGCATGTCCCCTCCGTAAAAGTCCGAACGCCGACGATAGCGTTTCGAATAGGCAAGTCGAGCAAGTCGACGCCACGGCCGCAATCAGGGCGCAAGGCACCCCTCGGTGAGCTCGATGCCCTGGCTGCGGAACCACAGCTCGGCCGGCGTCCGTGCATCAGAGTCGAACCGCGCCAGCACGTCGACGTCGAGCCTTCGCGGATAGCCGCCCTGCGGCTCGGTATCTGCGAACTGCACCGCGCCTTCGACCCCGGTGGGCACGCTCCACGCCACCGGCAGAGAGACGTCGGGACAAGGCGCTCCCGGGAGGAAGCCGATGAACGCGAGCCCCCACGGCTCGGGGATGTCGACGTGGTGCACGTATCCGCCAATGCCCGGCGACGTGAACTGCATCCACGCGCACCCCGGCGGGTCGAGCGATTCGCCGTAGATCCGGAGCCGGTCGATGCCGCCGAGGTACATGCACGCGCGCAGTTCCGTCGGCTCCGTGATCCGGAGCCCCGCGTCGTTCCGCACGTCGGGAACGCCCGCATCGTGCTGCGTGTCGGGGCGCGTGTCCTCGTCGAGGATGCCGGTTCGCCCACAAGCGAGCGAGAGCCCACACAGACCAGCCATGGCCATCCAGCGCGTCATATGGGGCGAGGCTAGGACTCCAGCGCCTGCTCCGTCGAGCGGCGACGCACCACGAGCCCCGCCCCAGATTCACCTTCACGAGGACGCGGATGCGGTCGATGCGTCAGATCCGGAGGCGGGTGCGCAAGCTGCGACGGCGCGTCCGGCGGGTGCACCTCGGCCCGCCTCGGGCACAGGAGGTGCGCTGGCTCTTTCTGCGCGGCTTCGGGCTGACGGGGCTGGTGGCGTTCAGGTCCTTGCGACGCCAGGTGCTCGGCCTCTTCGGGTCGAAGGGCATCGTGCCGGTCGAGGAACGGCTCACGTTTCTCCGCGAGAACCTGGACCGAAGACGCTACCTGCGCTTCCCCTCCGTCCTCTGGTTCGGCGCGTCCGACCGCGCGTTGATGCGCTGGTGCCGGGTCGGCGAGGGCGCGTCCGCGCTCCTGCTCGCAGGCATCGCCCCTCGGCTCTCCAGCTTCGTGGTGACGTCGAGCTATGTCTCGTTCCTCTCGGTCGGCCACCCGTTCCTATCGTACCAGTGGGACGCGCTGCTCGTGGAGACCGGCGTGCTCGCCACCCTCGCCGCGCCGGGAGGCCTCCGGCCCGGTCGGGGACGTCACCCGCCTTCATGGACCACAGTGCTGATGTTCCGGTGGCTCGGGTGCCGACTCCACTTCGAGTCGGGAGTCGCCAAGCTGCAGTCGAAGGATGAAGCGTGGCGCAAGCTCACCGCGGTCGAGTACCACCACGAGACGCAGCCGCTCCCGACCCCGCTGTCGTGGTACGCGCGCCAGCTTCCGAAGAGCGTGAACAAGGCCGCCACCCTGTGGGTCCTCGTCGTCGAGAACCTCATGCCGCCGCTGCTGCTGCTTCCCTCACACGCCCGGCGGTTCGCGTTCTGGAACCTCACCGCGCTTCAGGCAGCGATCAGCGCGACCGGCAACTTCGGGTTCTTCAACCTGCTCTCCCAGGTCATCCTGCTCTGGGGGCTCGATGATCGCGCGCTGGCGCGGATGCTCCCCGGAAAGCGACGAGGCCTGGCCAGAAGCGCTCTGACGAGAGCGGAGCTGTTGCGCCAGCTCTTCGAGCTCCCGCTGCTGATTCCACTGGCCGCATCGTCGATCGACGAGCTCGTCTCGCGTTTCCGTTTCTACGAATCGCCGCGCCCGCTTCGCCCCTTCATCGAGATTCCGCGATCTCTCCATGCAGTGAGCCCGTACGGGTTGTTCGCGGTCATGACGACCACCCGCCCGGAGATCAACGTGGAGGGCTCGGTCGACGGAGAGACCTGGGTCGAGTACGGCTTCAAGTACAAGGTCGGCGATCGCAGCCTTCTGCCGCGCTACACCGGGTTCCACATGCCGCGCGTCGACTGGCAGATGTGGTTCGCCGCACTTGGAGCGGTTCCAGCGTGGCTCCCGGTGTTCCTCAGTCGGATCCTGGAGGGCTCTCCGGAGGTGATCTCGCTGCTGGGAACCAATCCCTTCCCGGGCGCGCCGCCGAAGTACATCCGGGCCACCCTCTATCTGTACTCGATGACCGACCGGACGAAGCACAGGGAGACCGGACATTTCTGGGAGCGCCAATCGCTGGGACAACTCGTCCTGCTTCGGCGCCGAGAAAACGCCGAGGCTGCGAACCTCTTGTCCTGAGGGTGCAGGGTGCGCATGCATCCGCACTGAGGTGAGCAACGTCCGCACGGGTGATTGGCGTCGCGTTACGCCTGGCGAGGCCGCGCAGCGGCCCGGCGCCGCAGTCCTGGTTGCTCTCGCAGAAGCGCGAGAACCCACCTGCCTGGGCCATGGCATTCAAGGCGATCCGGCCCTCGGGCATCGCGCTGTTATCGGCGCCGAATCCGACCACGATGGTGCGGATGTTCCGGTTCGAGAGGTTGGTGATCGCCTGAACGACCGCGTTCTCGTCGAGGCAATTAAGGCTCTGATCGCAGGGCTGGCTGCCGGTCACGCAGACCGTCACACCGGCCTGAAGCGCGACCTGCGCAATGCCCGCGCCCATCTGCCCCGCGCCAACCACCAGGAGATGCTCTGCCATGGCGAAGATCTTCGGAAAAAGTGACGCCGGACCTCCTATGCCGCGCTCTCCGGAGGGTCAGCGCGCGAGTGCTGGTCTCTGCACGCATCCCGGTCAGGGACCCCGCTCATTGACACACGCGATCGCACCGACATAGGACGCGCACCTCTCCTGGGAGGCATTCATGAAACGCAGCATTTTTGCCCTGATCACTTTCGCGCTGGGTGTCGCCGGGTCTGGGTGCGCGACCATGCATCCGCGTGCACACGCCGAAGGGTTCCAGTTCGAAGCATTCGGTGATGCCACGGAGGCTCGGCAGCAAGCCAAGACCTTCCGAACCACCTTGCAGAAGGAGGTTCAGGAGCTCGAGCCCGAACAGCTGGCCGAAGTTCAACGCGACGTGAAAGTACTGGAGCGAAGCTTCCCCACGGGCGTGGGAGTGAAGGACGGCGTCATCGCAGCAAGCGCCGAGTCCGGCTACGAGGTGGTCGGCACTTTCAAATTCAATCCCGACAGTGGGACCAGCTTCTGGTTTGCGGACTACAGCTCCGTTGGCAGGAAGATTTATTGCTATCCCCAGGTCCCACTCACGTGGGTAACCCTCGGCTTGTGGCAGATCTTCGTTCCGCTCTCCTATCCCTGCATGGCTCCGGCCCGGATTCCTCTAGAGGAGGCCTACGGTCTCGTACGCCAGGCCGCAACAGCCGCAGGCGCGAACACGGCAATCATCACCGACGTGCGAAAGGCAGAAGACGCCGAAGAGAACGTCTTCCGACTTGAGGGCATCTTCCTCCGATTCAAGGCTGCCCCGGCACCAGACGCCCAGCCGAGTCACCAGATCTGAGACGAAGCGACCTTGGGATCTTTCGGGGCTGACACTTTCCTTGTGGGAAGTGCCGGCCCCGAATCATATCGCCGTGTGGCGCGGTCTACGGAGGACGCACGCAGACGGGGACGATGTCCCCCTCGATGTGCACCGACATCTGCACGGTCTGGGTCTTGCCGTCGCGGGTGAAGAGGATCTGCGCCTGGTACTGGCCCGAGGGGATCTTCAGTTCCTGCGTTGTCCGTCGTGCTGCGCTCGACGCGCCAGCGACGTCGCCGCCCATCTGTTGGACCAGGTGCTTCCCCGCGCGCCCAATCGGCAGTGGACCCTGTCACTGCCCATCCGGCTCCGCTGAGCCCTCGCCCGGAACGAAGCGCTCTGCACCGCCGCGCTGAACCTGTTCGTCCGCACCCTGTTCAACGCGCTTCGTGCCCGTGCGCGGAGCTTGGCGTTTCCTGCCCGAGAGTGCGGCGCCGTCAGCTTCATCCAGCGGTTCGGCTCGGCCCTGCAGCTCAACGTCCACTTCCACGTGCTCGTCCCCGAGGGCGTCTTCGCCGATGACGGCACCTTCCACACGCTGCCTCCGCCCGAGGACGCTGACGTCGAGTCTTTACTCGCGACCTTCCTGCGCAGACTCGTTCCGCTGCTCGAGCGCCACGGCCTCCATGAACTGGGGGCCCTCCCCGAGCACGCGCTCGACGCGCTTCAGCCGGTGGCGAGGATCGGCTTGAGTCTTCCCAACGGGCGTCATCCGCCCGGGCATGCGTCTGCACCGAACTCCGCGAAGGCGCTCACCGGCAGCCTCGAAACCGATTCACGACCCCCGCACTCCCCCAATCCGAACCGATATCCGCGGCCCGACTTAGCTCACCAACCCCCAGTCCAGCGGTTGTTCGCCTTGTCGACGCGGACGCAGTGCTCGGCGCTCAAGTCAACGATTCCAAGTAGCTCAAATACTTCTCCGCGAACCGATCTCCGAGCTTGCGCGCGACGACGATGCCGCCGCCAGCGGCGGCCAGCGCGAGGAGATCCAGGCTCACCACCACCAGGTGCAACGAGATGTCGATTCGCACTCCCGCGGCCGCGAGCAGCTCGGTCCAAAGGCTGAACGCGACCGGGATGATCGCGCACAGGGCCGCGTGACGAGTGAAGCAGCGCGACTTCAGGTCCGAGAAGACAAATACGCCGGTGATGACGGCAACGAACTGGGCGAGCATGTGAACGCTCCGGGGAAGCGGGTGAGCTCGCGTTGGTTGCAGCCGCCACGCCACGGCCAAGCTCCCGTAAAGACAGCCTTGTTCAGCAGTCGGGCGTCGCGCTTGAGGACGAGCATCCGATGCGGTGGATGGTGCACCGACGTTCGTCGATAAGGCGTTTACACCGGGCTGCCCCGGCGACCTCGGCGCGTACGCGAAGCTGGCTCACACTTGGAGGCGTCGGGCGTTCAGGAGGACATCTGCACTGCGGATCGGGCGCGATTGACTCCATTCCACCCCCCATGCAAGAAGTTGACGTGATTGCTCGGCTTTCCTGAGAACCTCATCTTCCGTGTCAGTACGTCCCTCCTGGTTGTGCTCGCCGTGACGGCGTCCGGGGCGGAGGCAGCACAAGGGCAAAAGCACCTGCTGGAGCCGGAGAAGGGCCCTGCCTATCGGCAGGCTCCGCCTCACCCGCCGGTCGCCATCCGCAAGACCCGCTCCGAGGACGTCGCGCTCCCGTTCGAGAAGCGCGTGCTCCGCAACGGGCTCACCGTGCTGATGAGCCCCGACCCGACGACCCACGAGGTGGTGGTCGACCTCAGCTTCCGTGCGGGCACGCTCTACGAGCCCCCCAGGAGGAGCGGCCTTGCGCATCTCACCGAGCACGTCGTGTGCGGAGGAGCAACGCCGGAGACCGACTACGGGCGCATGCTCGAGCTGCGGGGCGCGCGAGACGTCAATGCCTTCACCGACCTGGACCTGATGACCTTCCGGGCGGTGGTGCCCCCCGAGGAGCTCGGGTTCGCGCTCTGGGTCGCGGATGATCGCCTGGGAACGCTCTCCTCCCGGTTGGATCCTGCCGAGCTCGAGCGGCACCGGCGAATCGTCCAGTCGGAGCGCGCGCTCCGGCTCCTCGACGTGCCGTACGGCAAGCTCTCCGCGGAGGTGTCGAAGCGCACCTTCCCGGCTCCGCACCCGCTGCACGCGACCGCGTTCGGCGCTCCGGACGAGCTGGCCTCGGTGACCGTCGAGGACGTTGCCGCGTTTGCCCGGCAGTACCTCGTGCCCGCGAACGGAATTCTCACCCTCGTCGGTGACTTCGAGCCCGCGACCGTCATGCGCCAGCTCGAGGCCTCTCTGGAGCGGCTCCCGCGGGGGACGCGCGCCGAGCTGCCACCGCACGCCAAACGCCCCGCACCGCTGGACGCGCATTACCAGATGAAGGAGCGCGTCGCCCGCCGGCCGCGGACGCAGGTGGTCTGGAACCTCCCCTACGTTCCCAACCTGGAGGCCGATGCGCTCGAGCTCGGCGCGCTGCTCCTGCGCATCTACACCGATGGAGCGTTGGGCACGTCTCTCGACGCGGGCTTCCTCCGCTACAGCAACGGGGCCCTCTTCGTCGTGGACGTCACGAGCGACCGTGAGAGCACGCCGTCGGAGGGGCTCGACACCGCCGAGGGCCTGGTGCGTTACCTGACCCGAACGGCCATGCCGGACGATGTCGTTGACGCCACCTTCCTGGCCTTCGACATCGAGATGCTGGAGCGCCTCGACTCACCCACGGGACGTGCGTCGCTGCTCACCCTCCTCGAGCACATGGACTACTCGCCGCAAGATGCAGCGCGCTACACCGAGCGGCACTGGAGGTTGACCGCAGCCGGAATCCAGACCGCGGCGCGCGCCCTCCTGGAGGGCCCCCGGGGCGTCTTCACCGCCTTGCCCGTCCGCCCGCTGCCAAAGCGCGCTCCGAGCCGGTTCGTCGAGAGGAATGAGGAATGATGAGAGCGCCGCTCGTCTCGTCGTTGCTCGTACTCGCCGCCTGCGCGACTCCTCAAACGCGCGCGCCGGTGACGCCTACGCCTCCTGCGCCTGCGCCCGTGTGGTCGCGCAGCGCTCCGCCGCAGCCCGCCCCACGAGCCGCGCTTGCCCCGCCGCCGACGCGGGAGCTCACCCTGCCCAGCGGCTTGAGGATCGTGGTCGTGGAGCACCACCGCCGCCCCCTGGTCTCCATTCGCCTCTTTTTCAGGGACGGAGCCGCTGCGGAGCGGGAAGCGCGCGCCGGTGTCACGGCGATTGCCGTTGCGCTCCTCGGTGACACCTTCGATGACGAGGACAAGAGCTTCTCCGAGGAGGAGTCCGCCCGCCGCCAGGTGGCTGAGGCAGGCGCGAGCTTCCGCGCCGACGTCACTGCGGACCACTCGTGGATAGGAATCGACGGCCATGCACGAGAGACGGCGCGATACCTCCGGATGCTCGACCGCATCGTGACGCTGCCGCGCTGCAGTGGGGAGGTGTTCACGTACCGCGTCGACGGAGCCCTGGCTGCGCTCGAGGACGCGAAGCTGTCGCCCGAGGCCACCTTCGCGGATTACGTCGCGCGGCGCGCGTTCGGCGCGGGCACTGCGTACGCACGCTCTGTGCTCGGCACGCCGAAGAGCCTGGACGCGTTGGAGTACGAGGAGGTCCAGCAGCGGCAGCGTGAGCTGCTCCAGCCGAGCGGCTCGACGTTGCTGATTGCCGGCGACGTCAAGGCCGACGAGGTGCTCGCCCGGGCGCAGGCGATCTTCTCCCGGTGGCGGCCGATGCCGGTGCCCTCCTCGCGAGCGCCGAAGCCCCGCGCCGTCTCTCAGACGAAGCGCCCCACCACCCAGGCGGCTGCACTCGTTCCGCGCAGCCCCGCGCACACCACCCTCGTGTGCGCCGCGCGCGCGATCGCGGCCGGGGAAGGCGCGGATGCTACCCTGGACGTGCTGGCGCGGGTGCTCGGCCGTCGGCTGAGTCAGGCGCTCCGTGAGGAGCTCGGGATGACGTACCACGCGTCCGCTACGGTCATTCGCCGGCGCCATGCCCGCGTGCTCCAGGCGTGCTCTGCGGTGCGCACCGAGCATCTCCGCGATGGGGTGCGGACCTTCTCCCGGACGGTGGAGGCGCTGCGGACGGCGCCACCGGATGCGAGCGAGGTGGAGTGGGCGAGGGCCCTCGGGGCCGCCGATTTGCGCGCCTCTCAGGCCGAGCTCGCGTCGCTCGTCGAGAGCTGGACGACTGCGCTCGAGCTCGGCGAGCGGAGTGCCGATGCGCCGTCCAGACTGAGGGCCGTCGAGGCGGTCACCGACGCGGACATGAAGGCAGCGGCGGACCGGCTCCTCCTCGACAAGCGCGTCGAGTGGATTCTCTCCGGAGACCCGGAGAAGGTCGTGCCGGCGGTGCGCAGCAGTGAGCTCGGCTGGAGGCTCGTGCAGCTGCCGCAGCAGTAGAGCTCATGGTCGGGCGACGGTGACGCCCCCCTCGGTCCCGAACCAGAGGTCGGTCCCAGTCTGGTGAATGGCGTAGACGCGCGGGTCTGCGAGTCCGGTGAGAGCGACGAGGCTCCCGGTCGCTGCGTCGAAGCGCGCGGCCCCCGCGAGCGTCCCCACCCAGGCACCGCCGGAGGTGAGCGCAACCGCGGTCACCATAGGGCTCTGCAGCCCCGCCGCGGCAGGGATGCGCGTCCACGCCGCACCGTCGAAGTACGCGAAGCCGGTGAGACACGAGCCGACGATCGCGCGGCCTTCTTCGTCCGCGGAGATCGCCGTCACCCAGTTGTCGGTCAGGTCCCTTCCGTCGTGATGGCGACGCCAGCGCTGACCATCGAAGCGTGCGATGCCGCGGTCCTCGCTGGCGAGCCACACGGCGTCGTCCGTGACGGTGGCAACGGACATGTGTCGGGCCCATCCCGTGGGCGCATCGATGCGGCGCAACAGCTCGAGCTTCTTGCCGCGAGAGACGATCGACACGCCGCTTCCGTCGACGACGGCCACACCCTCCTTCAAGGTCTCCACCGCGAGCACCGACAGCTTTCGGAGGCCAATCGGGTTCCGACCGCCGTACGCGATCTGCACCCACTTCGAGCCATCGAAGTACCCGAGCCCGTACGCGGTGGCCACGAACAGCCGGTCCCCGTCGGCGGCGAGGTCGTAGACCTGATCGCTCGGGAGCGCCGGCGCGCGGACCCGCGTCCACTTCCCGTTCGACTCCCAGCACAGGCCGCGGTCGAACGTCCCCACGACGCGACGCCCCCGCCAGGTGGCGATGGCGGTCACGTGGTTGCCGCAGAGCTGACCTCCCGGCGTGATGCGCCGAATCCGGCCCCGGGCTTCGAAGTGGACGCCAGCATTCGCCGTCCCGAAGAACACGCTGCCATTCACGTCAAGCTGGGCCGTGCGACCGTCGTTCCCCCCGAGCGCAGCGCCGTCTTCGGTGAAGTGGAGCGGACCTTCGGGTGACGGGCGCTCGACGAGCCCGGCCGCCGTCGAGGTGAAGCGCCCCTCGCTGCTGCCGATGTGGAGGACCTCGCCCGAGTCGTCGAGCCAGCGAACGGCTCCGGGACCGGTTCGGACGAGCGCGGTGCCGTCCACGTACACGCGCCCGTCCGCGGTTCCGGCGTGCCTCGCGGAGAACGCGGTCCACGTCGTCTTCCCGTCGAGCGCTCCGGCCCACCGGCGAAGCAGCGCTTCGTACGCAGACGGGCTCGCGTCCTCCGAAGCGCGCGGCAGGCCGTGCCACGCAACCGGCAGGACCTGGCGAATCGACAGGTCCTCCGCCAGCGCGATCACGCCGCCGTCGGTCGCGACGTAGAGCTCATCGCCCACGCGCTCGAGCGCTCTGCAGAAGTGGCTCGGAAGACCGTCTTCCACGTGCAACGTGCGGAGGAACCGCCCGGTCCCGGCATCGAACAGGTCGAGCCCTCCTTCAGTGCACGCCACCACCCGGGTCCCCAGCGCCCCGAGAGCGTGCACGGTCTCGGTGTTGGTGATGGAGCGCTGGGCGGCTGCCATGCTCCCGCTCAGGAGCACGGCCGCGGCGAACAGGATTGCGAGGGAGCGCATCCGCTACTCCTCCACCGTGAACGTCTCACTGCGCTCGAAGCGGTTCCCCGCCCCATCGCGAGCGACGAAGACGAGCTCATACGTGCCGGGCTTCGCGTCCTTCGGGATCTCCAGCGTTCGCGTGAAGCGAACGGCATCCTCGCTGTCGAGCAGGAGCTGCTCCTCCCCGAACAACTCGCAGAACACCGAGACCTCCTTCACGGGCTCCATCGCATCCACGGAGAGCACGAGCGCCTCACCCGGGCGCGCGGTGTCCGTGCCCAGCGTCACCAGGAACTCCGGCGCCCTCGAGTCGAGCTTGTAGCGGACCTCGCGGCGGGTCACCCGGCCGTCGTCGAGCTCGGCGGCGATCTGCACGTCGTAGAAGCCGTCGCTCACGGTCGGAGGAACGAGGAACCGGCCACGCCAGGCGTCGCTCACGCGGTCGTAGTGGAGCTGCTTCTCCAGGCCGAACGGGAAGTAGGCCGTCACCCGACGCGCGCTCTTCGGGGCCTTCACCGTGATGATCGGATCGCCGGGCGGGATCTCCTCGCGAGACAGCTCGCCGAACACGCCCGCGTAGGAGGTGCCTTCGGGCAACTCGACCGGGACCATCTCCTTCACTCCCGGGGTGCTGGGATCGGTCCGGACCACCTCCTCCACCGCGACGAACGACGTGTACTTGCTCATCAACGAGTACTGGAGCGCCGTCTGCGTGATCTCGTTCACCAGCTCCGGCGTCGCGCCGCGATAGGTCTGCCCCATCAGGTCCTGGATCCGCTGGCGCGCCCAGAGGCTCTTGAGCGACGCGTTCTCCGGCGCCTTCTCGGGGAGCTCGACGCGCAGCTCGAACGTCCGAGGCTCACCGC
>JBAWAM010000516.1:0-20570 GCA_049589315.1 Myxococcaceae bacterium | reverse complement strand
AGCGGCGCGAACAACAGCTTCGCCTCGAGCGGCCCGATCCGTGTGCCGCGAAGGTCGAACTCGAGTCGACTCAGGTCATCGTCCCGCGCCGCCTCGAGCGCCAGCGCAGACCGAGGGAACCCGGTGTCAAGCAGGAGCATCAGCTCGCGATCGCCGATTCGCCCCGTCACCGCCGAGGAGCGCGCTTCGACCCACGGCAGCGGAACGTTCGACTCCGGCAGCGTGACCGAAGGCTCCGAGCACTCTTGCCTCGGCTCGCTGCAGGCGCTCGAAACCAGCACGGCGGCTGCCGCAACGACGATGTCTCGTCTGCTCCACCTCGACACGCCACGAGCATACCAGAGCGCTCCCGAGGATCTCTTCGCAACGGTGCTCCTCTGAGGGTGACGTTTGCGAAGAGATCGTTTGAGGACAGCCGGATGATGGCGCGCGTCACGCTGGCGACGTGAACGCAGCCCAGAGACCCGAGCCGACGGCCGCCAGGAGCAACACACCCGCGAGCTGCGCTCCGACTGAAGCCTGCGCATGAGTCCGCCCACTCGTTGCGCGTTCCTGCAATGCGAGCCCAAGCAGGACGGCGTAGCCGGTGACGAGCAGCGGCGCGTAGAGCCTGTCGGAGATGGCCGCCGGCTCTCCGCCCATTGACGCCAGATACTCCGCAGGATCGTCGCGATGGCAGAGGCTGAAGCCCTGAAGCGTGCTTCGGACGAACGCATCTCGAATCGCGGAGATCATCTCGAAGCACGCGAGGACGTGCATCGCCGCGACCCACCAGAGCGCGGGAGCGGAGGCGGCGCGGAGGAGACACCACGCCAGGACGACGAATACGGGTGCGAGGAACGCAAAGTACGCTTCGCCCTCGCTGCCGCCCATCGTGCAGTGGACGTTGGACGTGGCGATCGCGATCAGCGGGTACAGGTAACTCACCGCCCAGGCGAACAGGGCGAGGATCTCACGAGGGCGCGGCAAGATGGACACGGGGCCGACATCAGAGCAGGCGCCGTGCCAGCGCGAGGCCCTTCTCCTTCAGGCGTTCGCCGCGGCGGCTTCACGCGCGCGGGGGACTGCTTCGACCAGGGCCGCGACCGCCGCATCCACGTCGGCGTCGGTCGAGTCGCGGCCCAAGGAGAACCGGAGGCTCTCGTGCGCCTGTTTCGGCGTGAGCCCCATCGCGGTCAGGACGTGCGACGGGGAGAGCGATCCCGAAGCGCAGGCAGCACCGGCGGACACGCAGATGCCGGCGAGGTCCAGGGCGATCAGGAGCGCCTCGCCGTCCGCGCCGGTGAAGCGCAGATTGCTCGTGTTCGAGACGCGAGGTGCAGCGCCGCCGTTCACGACGACGCCGTCGATCCGCGAGCAGACCTCGCGCTCGAACCGGTCGCGAAGGGCCGTCAGGCGCGGCAGCTCGCGCTCCAGCGCGTCGTTCGCGAGCTCCAGCGCCAGGGCCAGCGCCTCGATGTACGGGAGGTTCTGCGTTCCGCCTCGCCGGCCCCATTCCTGGTGACCCGGCACCAGCGGCGCCACGTCGATCCCCCGGCGGATCACCAGCATCGCGATCCCGGTCGGTCCACCGAACTTGTGCCCCGAGATCGAGATGAGGTCCGCGTCGACCTCGCGCAGGGTCACCGGGACCTTCCCGGCGGCCTGGACCGCGTCGGTGTGGAACAGGATCCCGCGTTCGCGACAGGCGCGGGCGATCTCCCGGACCGGCTGCAGCGTGCCCGTCTCGTTGTTCGCCCACATCACCGAGGCGATCGCCGTGTCCGGCGTGAGCGCGGCGATGAGTTCGTCCGCGTTCACCCGTCCGTCCGGGCCGGGGGCGACCCGCACCACCGTCGCGCCCTCCGCTTCGAGCTGCTTCGCGGTCCCGAGCAGGGCAGGGTGCTCGATGGCCGAGATCACCACCCGGCTCCGGGCACGGTCCTTCCGGGCCTCGAAGGCTCCGCGCACCGCCAGCGCAACGGCCTCCGATCCCGTGGCGGTGAAGCAGATCTCCTTCGGCTCGCAGCCGACCACCCGGGCCAGCCGCTGGCGTGCGGCATCCAGCCGCGCGCGCGCAATGCGGCCGCCCTGGTGGACGCTGGAGGGATTGCCCGGAGCGGTCACCGCCTCGCGAAAGACACGGGCGAGGTGTTCGGCGACCGCCGGATGAACCGGCGCGGTGGCGTTCCAGTCGAGGTAGATCACGACTCAGCGTAGGTCAGCAGGGGGATGCCGCGCTCGCGCTTGACCCCGAAGCGCTCCAGGAAGTCCTTCACGATCTCGCGCTTCAAGGCGGCGCGTTGCGCCCGCGTGCCCCACAGCGGAATGCGGGCACCGGCCATGCTCCCGTGTCCACCGGAGGAGCCCGAGCGGTTCTCGCAGACCTCGCGAATCAGCCGTCCTGCGTTCATCCGACGATCGCGGGTCCTCAGCGAGAAGTAGAGCTGACTGCGGTAGCTGCCGACCGCGAGCGACCACTTCATTCCCTCGAGCGTCATCAACCGCTCGGCGATCTCGGCCACCATGTCCGGCGAATACACCTCGCCCAGGTCGGTCACGATCGCGGTCCCGTACACTTTCGCCCGCTCATAGGCCGTGTGGTAGAGCTGGAAATACCGCGCTGGCAGGTCGGGGTGCTCGATCTGCCCGAGCAGGCTCTTGTCCATCCGCGGGAACAGCCACAGATAGTCGTCGACATCGACCCCGGTGGTCTCGCGCCCCAGATCCCGCGTGTCCGCCTTGATTCCATAGAACAGGGCCGTGGCCAGCTCCGGATCCGGCTCGATGCGTGCGGCGCGGAGATACTCGACCAGCATCGTCGAGGTCGCTCCGAAATCACCGCCGACATCGGCGAACGGGCACCTGAGCGTCTCCTCCCGGAGCGGGTGGTGGTCGATCACGATGTCCGCCTGAAGCGACTTCGGGAGCGAGTGATTGCCCACCGTCGGCTGCGTATCGACCAGGCCGATCAGGTCGTACTCGGAGAACACGATCTGCGAGATGGGCGCGACCGAAAGCCGGAGGACCTTCACGAACGCCATGTTCTCCGCGCGGCCGATGATCCCCCCGTAGCCCACGCTGGCTTCCACCGGGGTGCGCCGTTCGAGGAGGTGGGCCAGCGCCACCGCGGCCGCCAACGAGTCGGGGTCCGGGTTGTCGTGCGTGAGGATCAACGCGCGCTTGCGGCCCCGGGCGACGCGGTACAGGAGCTCCAGCTTGTCGCGGAAGTTGAGACGCGCAATTCCGCCTTGTGGCGGTGGCTCGGCCTTGTCCGCCTGGTGACTCATGGTGGCTCCTTCTATCCCCTGAACAGCGACCGGAGAAGCGTGTTGGCTCCGCCGGTCACGGCGTGGGGAACGCCGGGCGGCCCGCGAGTCCGGACGGGGTCGCTGCGCTGATAGCGGTTCCATCCTTTCGTAACCTGCTGCATCGGTCAGGTCATACCCGGGCTCGAACCGGAGGCAGGAGAGCTGGCAGGCGCTCAGCCGAAGTTCCGACCCCGAGAACGACGAATCCGCGCCCCATGACGAAGCGCGGACCCGACTGCTGACTGCCAACTGCGAACTGCCGACCGGCCGCTACGTGACCGCCCGGTACTTCCGGCTCATGTCTTTGAAGTACTTGAGCGCGTTCTCGAGCGAGTTCTCCATCGCGTCCATCAGGAGATTGCGGTACCCGGCGACCGGACCGCGCAGCGACTCGTAGTAGCGCTGGCGATCGATCGAGTGGATCACGCACGGCAGATAGCCGTGGCGCAGGAGGATCAGGTTCATCCCGGTGCGGCCGACCTTCCCCGAGTGCTCGGTGAAGGGGAACACCTGCATGAACATGTGGTGGAACGTCGCGGCCTGCTTGATCGGGTGGAACTCGCGGAACTCGGCGCCCGCGGTGTAGTCCACAAGCTTCTCCAGCTGCGCCTGGATCTTCGCCGGCTGGGCGATGTCGTGGAAGTAGGTCCGGTGAAGCGGCATGTCCTTGCGGTAGCCGGCCTTCTCCTTCTCCTTCTCCTTCTCTTTCTCGCTCTTCTCGCGGCGCTCGTACTGAGCACGCGCGGCCTGCGCTTCGGGCGTGTTCCCCGAGAACAGGTCATGCATGCGCTTGAGCGTGGTCAGAGTGACCTGCGCCTGCTTCTTGCCGCCGGCCTCCGCCTCTTCGCGCGCGTAGTCCAGCGCCGACTTGTGATTGCGGATCTCCCAGACGATCGGAAGCATCGACGCTTCCGCTGCAATGGTCCCCGGCTTGAGCGCGGCGGTCAGTTCCTGCTGGGTGTAGATGGACCCTTCCAGCGCGCTGTCGTGGTAGATCCACGACATCTCGAACCTCTCGAGAAACTCCGGAGCACGGCTGTGGGTCTCCAGCCAATCCCGAAGTTCCTCGCTCTTGTCCTCTAGCTCCTGGTAACGCTCCTTCACGGACCTTCTACTCCCTGCTGGATGTCGGTGACGATTCAGGCGGGCAAACGGGCGCGGGACTCTAGAAATTCCGCACGCTTACGGCAAGGAAATCCGACGCAAAGTTGCCCTACAGGTCGACGAGGAAGACCTGGCACGCCTGGTCGAGAAGCTCCCGGGAGAGCGCCGGGGGAACCTGCCGGTATCGGGCGGTGTCCTTGATGAGCTGGACGAGGTCGCGCGGATGGCAGGCGCGCAGCTCCATCTGCCGGGTTTTGTAGCAGTGCTCGAACAGGTAGGTCACCGCCTGCTCGACGTACGGGATGCCGGCCGCTTCGCAGACCCGTCGGAAGATCTCCCGATACTGGGCCTCTGTCGGGTTGCCGACTTCGATCTTGTACTTGATGCGCCGGAGGAAGGCCTCGTCCACCAGCTCGCTGGGATCCAGGTTGGTGGAGAAGACGATGAGCTGGTCGAACGGGATCTCGAACTTCTTCCCGGTGTGCAGGGTGAGGAAGTCGATCCGCTTCTCCAGTGGGACGATCCAGCGGTTCAGCAGGTCGGTCGGGTGCACCTTCTGCCGACCGAAGTCGTCGATGAGGAGCATCCCGCCGTTCGCCTTCACCTGGAACGGCGCTTCGTAGAAGCGGGCGCTTTCGGAGTAGATGAGATCGAGCGTCTCCAGGGTGAGCTCGCCGCCGACGACCACCGCCGGGCGCCGGCAGAGCAGCCACCGCTTGTCCATCTCGAAGGTGTGTCGCTTGCCCGCGTCGTGCTCCCGTTCCAGCGGGACGGGCGTGTGGGTGAGGGTGTCGTAGACCTTGATGATCTGGTTGTCGATCTCGAGGCAGTGGGGGACGAAGATCTCGCCGCCGAACATGGAGGAGATGGCTTCGGCCAGCGAGGTCTTCCCGTTGCCCGGCGGGCCATACAGGAACAGCGATCGACTGGAGTTGACCGCGGGGCCGAGCCTGTCGACGAGCTGCGGATCGATCGTCAGATGCGACAGGGCCGCCATCAGCTCCTCGCGACCGACGACCGGGTTCTCCTGGGACTGGCTGTGGATGAGCGCGTTGTATTGCTCGATAGGCACGGGCGCCGGACCCACATAGGTATTCCGGGTGAGCGCGTCGCGCGCGTACTCGCGGCCCTTCTCGGTGAGCACGAATTCGACCGACGCGCGCCCGAACCCCTTGCCGCCGCGCAGGTCGGTCAGCTTCTCGTTGGCGATGAAGTCCACCACCCCTTCGACGACCCCGCTCCAGGGCAGGCACAGCTCGTCCGCGATGGTCAGCCCGGTCGCGTTCCCCGAGTAGTACAGGTACTTGAGCACGATGTCGGCGAGCAGCCCGATCTTCAAGCCCGTCTCGGCGAGTGACTTCGGCTCGGGGGGGGCGATGTCGAGGATCGCCGGGTTCTCGAGACTGAACGGGTTCTGGTTCCAGTTCGGCGCGACGGGCGTCTCGAGCGGCGTCCGTCGCTGATGGTAGGTCGACACGACCAGATTCTACACGTACGTGAGCCACTCCTTGAAGCGTTCGTCCTGGCCGCGAACGATCTTGAAGTAGGCCTCCTGAACGAACCGGGTCAGGTGTCCTACCCGGCCGGCGCCCACCGTGCGGTTGTCCACCTCGATCACCGGCGTGATCTCCGCGGCGGTGCCGGTGAAGAAGACCTCCTCGCCGATGTACAGCGCGTCGCGGGTGAAGGTCACCTCCTGGACCTCGCGGCCGCTCGCGCGAAGGAGCTTCATCACCGTGTCCCGGGTGATGCCGGCGAGGACCGGCGACGAGAGGGGCGGCGTCTTGATGATCCCCTCCTTGTTCTGCATGAAGATGTTCTCGCCCGAGGCCTCGGCGACGAACCCGGAGATGTCGAGCAGGATGGCCTCGTCGTAGCCGGCGAGCACCGCCTCGCGCTTGGCGAGGATCGAGTTCACGTACTGGCCGGTGATCTTCCCGCGCACCATGTTCACGTTCACGTGCATGCGGGTGTACGAGCTCACCTTTGCGCGGATCCCTTCGCGGATGCCCTTGTCGCCGAGGTACGCGCCCCAATCCCAGGCGCAGATCGCCATGCGGGTGGAATTCACCGCGCCCAGCCCCATCGCGCCGTCTCCCATGAAGGCGATCGGGCGCAGGTAGCAGCCGTTGGAGAAGCGATTGCCGTTGACGCGGATCGTCTCGAGGCATGCCTCCACGATCTGGTCGACCGTGTACGGGATCCTGAGCTGGATGATGTGCGCCGAGTCGAAGAGCCGCTGGATGTGCTCGCGGAGGCGGAACACCGCAAGGCGACCATCGTGCGTCTTGTACGCGCGAATTCCCTCGAACACCCCGAGCCCGTAGTGGAGCGCGTGGGTCATCAGGTGGACGTTGCCGTCCTCCCAGGCGAGGTGCTTCCCGTCGAGCCAGAGCTTGTCTGCGCGGAGGGCCGAGGTCGAAGTAGAGCTCATTCCCCGGCTTCTAGCTTCCGCGTCAATCGCGGCGCAAGCCGCCCGCGCGGCGGATGTCAGAGCATCGGCAGCGGCGCGAGCATGCGCGAAAGGAAAGGGAGATCGGGGCTGAGCTGGTCGCGTCCCAGTTCGATCGCCTTCGCGGTGAGCTCGACCGACGGCACCAGCTCCAGCGGCGAGAGCGTCTTGCGGAAGTCGATCACCAGGTGGGCCCACGGCCGGTTGCGGTCGACGTTGCTGGCGGCGAGCCGCTGCAGCGGCAACCACAGCGGTGTGCTCAGTCGCGTCGCGAAGCCGTTCAGCCCGAGGATGAACGCGTTGCGCGTTCCGATGAACCCCTTGTGCACGGCCCGCCAGGCGGCGCGCGCGGGCATGTTGTCCACGAGGCCGCCGTCCATGAGCCGGCTGATCCGCCTCTGCTCCATCAGCGAATCGAGCAGCCCGGTCATCCGGGGATCATCGCGCAGCACGTCGTAGTGGATGATCCCCGGCAGCGCGGACGAGAAGCCCGCCGCGTCCAGCGCGTCGAACTCGGCCGTCTGCGGATCCGCTCCCAGGTGGAGCTTCACCATCATCTCCGGACGGGCGAAGAACTCGCCGAGCGTGGCCATGGCCTGGGGGATCTGCTTCAAGGTCGCAGCCGGGGAGAAGAACGCGCGCGGCCCGAGGTTGAGCAGGCGCGCGTAGAACTCGACCGGGTGGGGGAGCATGCCACTGCGAACGCCGCTCACGGAGAGGATCACCGGCGTGGGCAGGTCCTTGAGCCGGAGCGGCTCCGGGTTCTCGCCGGTGCCGCCGAAGTACCGCCCGAGCCCTGCCCGGAGCAGCAGCCGGAGCGCTCCGGGGAGTCCGTAGCGGCTCTCCGTGGAGATGGCGCGGAACAGCTTCCGCCACGACAGCCCGCGGACGATGTTGACCATCTCGGTGCGGTTGAACCGGTCCATCCTGGAGCGGAAGAGCGAGAGGATGCCGCCGATCGACGTGCCCACCAGCAGCGACGGCTTGATGCCGTACTCGTCGAGCAGGTCCATCACTCCCAGATACACATAGCCGGTTCCGCCTCCGCCTCCGGAGACGAGGACCAGCGCCTTGCGGCGGATCTCGTCGTGGATCGCCTCGGGCGGGAGACGATTCCTGAACCGCCGGAGGAGCTCGTCGCGCGTGCGCAGCGTCTCCTCGCGGAGGTCGCGGACATGCGGGAGGAGCAGCTCGCGCGCCGGCGGCCTCGACCCGAGCAGCACCGGTGCCAGCCGCCGGTGGACGTCCTCCCGGAAGGGCGCGAGGAACGCGCCCATGCCCACGTCCCGGCCCTGGTGACGAACCTTGTAGAGCCTCGCCAGGGAAAGGGCCGTGCGCAGCACCGCCTCCTCCATCGGGTTCAGGAGCTGCGGAGTGCGCTGGGCCGCCCGGACGAGCGC
Organism: Myxococcaceae bacterium; assembly: GCA_049589315.1. GTDB lineage: Bacteria > Myxococcota > Myxococcia > Myxococcales > Myxococcaceae > JBAWAM01. Next base: position 12,324 of record JBAWAM010000516.1, on the reverse strand, counting down.
GATCTCCATCTCCTCGAGCGGGCGGGTGATCTGGAAGCGTTCACGAAGGAGCAAGGCGCCGACCCACCATAGAGCAGCAAGGGGGCCGGCCGTTAGCGCGGAGTGCGTGCCGAACGGGCTTGGCTGGCGCGCAGGCGGCGTTAGTCTGCCGCGCCATGAACGCCGATCTCGCTCAGGACCTTCTCGACTTCATCGACGCGTCGCCGACGCCCTGGCACGCCGTCCAGGAGACGATCCGGAGGCTCCGCTCCGCCGGGTACCGGGCCCTGGACGAGCGCGACAAGTGGACCCTGTCGCCCGGCGACAAGGTCTACGTGGTGCGCGCCGGCACGAGCATCGCTGCATTCCAGCTCGGTTCGGAGCCGGCCGACCGGGCAGGCTTCCGCCTCGTGGGTGCCCATACGGATTCGCCGAACCTGCGGCTCAAGCCGAACCCGGTCTATACGAAGGCCGGTTATGCACAGCTCGGCGTCGAGGTCTACGGCGGCGTGCTCTGGCACACCTGGCTCGACCGGGATCTCTCCCTGGCCGGTCGCGTCGTCGTGGCGGGGCCGGACGGCAGACCCCAGAGCCACCTCGTCGACTTCGGTCGTCGGTCGCTGCTCCGGATCCCCAACCTGGCGATCCATCTGAACCGGCAGGTGAACACCGACGGACTGAAGCTGAACGCGCAGGAACACCTCGCGCCGATGTGGGCGCTCGAGGCCGGCGGCGCGGTCGACCTCAAGGCGCTCATCGCCGAGGAGCTGGCGAAGGCGGGCGTGAAGATCGCGCCGAACGACGTGCTCGCGTGGGACCTGTGTCTGTACGACGTGCAGAAGAGCACCCGCAGCGGTCTGCGCGGGGAGTTCCTGCACGCGCCCCGCCTGGACAACCTCGCCTCGTCGCACGCGGCGCTCTCCGCGCTGTTGAGTGGCGGTGACCGCCGGAGCACCTGCGGCGCAGTCCTCTATGACCACGAGGAGGTCGGCAGCACCAGCGCCCAGGGGGCCGCCGGAACCTTCCTCCGCGATGTGCTCGAGCGCATCGCCGCGGGCCACGGTGCGCCGGACCGCGAAGGCTTCTTGCGTGCGATCCAGTCGTCGTTCCTCGTGTCGGCCGACATGGCCCACGCGATCCATCCGAACTACGCCGACCGTCACGAGCCCCGGCATGCGCCCCTGCTCGGTGCCGGGCCGGTGATCAAGTCGAACGCGAACCAGTCGTACGCGACCGACTCGGAGTCCCTCGGGTACTTCGCCGCGATCTGCCGCGAGGTCGAGGTGGTGCCGCAGCACTTCGTCACGCGGACCGACCTCCCATGCGGGAGCACCATCGGCCCCATCACCGCAGGCGAGCTCGGCATTCGCACCATCGACGTGGGAAACCCGATGCTGTCCATGCACTCGATCCGCGAGCTGGCCGCGGCCAGCGACGTGGAGAAGATGGTGAAGGTGTTGAGCCGGTTCTACGCGTAGCGCTTCCAGGACCGACGAAGGACGTCCACGAACGCCTTGACCTTGGGCGAGACGTGTCGGCTCGGGGCATGGAGGACGTTGACCGGGGTACCGGGCGAGGTCCATTCGGGCAGCAGCCGCTGCAGGCGTCCTTCGGCGATGTCCTCCGCCGCCGAATGGTGATCGAGCAGCGCAATGCCGGCTCCGGAGAGCGCCACGGCGTGCAGCATGTCGAAGTCGTTGACCACCAGCCGCCCCTGAACCGACACCTTCGCCGACCGGCTCCCCGCACGCAGAGACCAGAAGTTCCCAGCCCGGCCTCCTCCGAACACGAGGCAGGCGTGGCGCTCGAGGTCCTCGGTCGTCCGGGGGGCGCCGTGCTTCTTCACGTAGTCGGGCGAGGCCACCACCACCCGGTCGATGGTCCCGAGCTTCCGGGCGATGAGCGCCGAGTCGGCGAGCGGCCCCGCACGCACGGCCACGTCGAAGCCTTCTTCCACGAGGTTCACCTGGCGGTCCGTGCACACCATCTCCAGCTGCACCTCGGGGTAGAGCCGGAGGAACTCCGCGGCCATCGGGCCGAGAAGGCCGAAGTTCACCGGGGCTGTCACCCGCAGCAGTCCGTGCGGCGCTGACTGCATCGAGGTGACGAGCTGCTCCGCCTGCTCGGCCTCGTCCACGATGCGCGCGCAATGCTCGTAGTAGGCCCGGCCTACCTCCGTCAGGTGAAGCTTGCGCGTGGTGCGTTGGAGCAGCTGCGCCCCCACCCGGGACTCCAGCTCGGAGACCTTTCGGCTCACCGTGGACTTGGGCATCCGCAGCGCGTCGGCGGCCGCCGTGAAGCTGCCTGCCTGCACCACCTTCGCGAAGACGAGCAACTCGTTCAGGTCCATGGGCGCGCCGGGCGAGGGGGAGGACCGTTCCATGGGTGGAACAGTGTTTTCAGTTTGGCCCATCTAATCCTGCTCCGCCCAGGCCGCTACCCTTCAGTCCATGATCATCCAATCGCAGACCGAGCAGGCCTCCAGGTTCCGTCATGTCCTCCGGGCAGGGCCACACACGTTCCACGCGGACCTCGTTTCCTCGTCCGGGGGCGAGGATTCTGCGCCTGGGCCACACGACTACTTCGACGCGTCCCTCGCTGCGTGCAAGGCCATGACGGCCATGTGGTACGCGAAGAAGAACGGTCTCGCCCTGGAGCGCGTGGAGACCGAGGTCGAGCGCGACGACTCGCGCGAGCGGCAGGGCGAGTACCGGCTCAAGGTGAAGCTCGCGTTCTTCGGAGACCTGACTGCGGCCGAGGAGCAGCGTTTGTACGACGTCGCCGCGCGGTGCCCCATCCACAAGCTGATGACGACGGCGACCATCGAAGTCGAGACCGCCCCTCTCGAGTCGCGCCGTCAGCAGAAGGGAGAGGCCGCGTGATCGCGCTCAATGAGGTGGAGCTCCTGCCGGAGTCGCTGGAAACGGTGATCGCCCCGCGCACCCACGATCTGGGGGATGGCTTCGAGGTGCGCCGGGCGCTTCCGTCGGCCCGGCGCCGCATGGTGGGGCCCTTCATCTTCCTCGACCAGATGGGGCCGGCTGTCTTTCGCGACGGGCGCGCATTGGACGTGAGGCCTCACCCGCATATCGGCCTGGCGACCGTGACCTATCTCTTCGAGGGAAGAGTCCTCCACCGCGACAGCCTGGGCACGGTGCAGACCATCCGCCCCGGTGAGGTGAACTGGATGACCGCGGGGCGGGGGATTGTCCACTCGGAGCGCACGCCGCTCGAGGTGCGCGCGACGGGCGGACGGCTCTTTGGCATCCAGATGTGGGTGGCGTTGCCGAAGAAGGACGAGGACTCAGAGCCCGCCTTCGCCCACTACGATGCCGGCCAGCTGCCGACGCTCGAGGGTGAGGGCAAGAGGGTGCGCGTCATCGCAGGAGGCCTCTGGGGGAAGCGCTCTCCGGTCCGAACCTCCTCCGACATGTTCTACGCGGACGCCATGCTGGAGAACGACGCGCGGCTCTCGCTCCCTGCCGAGTACCCGGAGCGCGCGCTCTACATCGCGGAAGGGGCTGTGGAGGTGGCCGGCACGAACTTCCGGGCGGGCGAGCTGCTCGTCTTCCGCCCGGGCCATGAGCCGGTCATCCGGGCATCGCTTCCCACGCGAATGGTCCTCCTGGGGGGTGAGCCGATGGATGGCCCGCGGCACATCTACTGGAACTTCGTCTCGAGCTCGAAGGAGCGGATCGAACAGGCGAAAGCCGACTGGAGGGACCAACGCTTCGCTCCGGTACCGGAAGAGACCGGATTCACCCCGCTGCCCGATGATGCCTTCGTCGTGCGCACCCTTGAGGCGAACCGAACATGAAACGACGCACCTCACGCATCTCCCGGCGTGCGGCCATCGCCGGCCTGGCGGCCGGCACGGCGACTGTCGCCGCATCCGCCGCGGGGTACCGCACCGACCGCTCCGAGCGCGGTGCATCCCACTCTACGAGAAAGGAAGATTCGATGATTTCCGTCCGCCCCTCTGAACAGCGCGGCCACGCGAACCACGGCTGGCTGGATACCCACCACAGCTTCTCGTTCGCCGACTACTACGACCCCAGGCACATGGGGTTCCGCTCGCTGCGCGTCATCAACGAGGACCGGGTAGCACCGGGGACGGGCTTCGGCGCACACGGCCACCGGGACATGGAGATCATCACCTATCCGCTGGCGGGGGCCATCGAGCACCGTGACAGCACCGGTGGCAACGGTGTGCTGCGCGCGGGAGAGGTGCAGCGCATGACGGCCGGCACGGGCGTGATGCACAGCGAGATGAACGCTGCCAACGATGAGCTCCACTTCCTCCAGATCTGGATCCTTCCGGATCGGCGTGGCCTGAAACCGGAGTACGAGCAGAAGGCGTTCACGCCCGACGAACGTCACGGCCGTTGGCGCATCATCGTGAGCCCGGACGCACGCGACGGCAGCCTCTCTGTGCACCAGGACATGTCGCTGTACGCGACGCTGCTGTCCGCGGGGCAGACTGCCGAACATGCCCTGGCCTCTGGTCGACACGCGTGGGTGCAGGTTGCGCGCGGTCAGGCCACGCTCAATGGCGTGCCGCTCAAGGCGGGGGACGGAGCGGCCGTCTCCTCAGAGACGCGGCTCGTCCTCGAGGCGACGGAGCCAGTAGAAGCCCTGCTGTTCGATCTGGCCTGACGGCAGCAGGTTACGGCGCGAGCTTGCGTCGGACCGCTACCGCCGCCTCGGCGAGCGTGGCCGCGGTGATGGCATCCTCCGGGCGCGCGTCGAAGCAACGCGTCCCGCGCAGCCGGTCCGGCGTGTCGGCGAAGCGCGGAACGAGGTGCACGTGGCAGTGCTGCACCTGGTCGGCGATCTGGAACGCGTAGACGTGCTCGGCGCCGAGTGCTTCGCGCTGCGCCCGCATCACCTCCGCCATGAGCTGTCCGAGCGCCGCGCTCTCGTCCACGTCGAGCTCATAGATCGCGCGGGCGTGACGTTCGCTGGTGAGGACGAGCCAGCCGGGGAGGGGACTTGGCGCGGCGACCGCGTGCACGGCGAACCCGTCCCGGCGGAGAAGGATCCCGCCCGGCGTCTGCCGGGTTCCACGGACGATCTCACAGGCGCTGCACCCTTCGACGTGACTCATGCCGTCGCCCTTGCTGGGGCCTGGTTGCGAAGAGAACCTTCGTCCTACCGCCGCGCCCGCTCCAGCAGGCGCAGCTCGCGCAAGGCTTCGGTGCAGTCCGGGTTGCACTGGATCGCCTTCTCGAAATGGCGCTCCGCCTTGTCCGGCCGTCCGGTCGCCTTGTAGATGTAGCCCGTGAACAGGTAGCCCTTGTCCATCCGGGGGTTGAGCTGGATGGCCGTCTCCAGCGCGCGCAGGGCGTCGTCGGCGGCCTCGGGGTCGTGAGGTGCGGCCTGGAACACACTCCAGCCGAGCCAGGCGTGGAATTCGCCTTCCTCGCGGTAGAGCCGGATCGCCTCTTCGAACAGGCGGCGCGCGGCGTCGTACTGGCGCTGGCGCATCAGCTCCTCGCCTTTCTGGAAGCGCCCCTCGGCGGCGAGGATCCGTCCGACCTCGTCGCCCATGTCGTGCTTCACGCCGGAGACGATCTCCTTCTCGTACCGGGCCCGCTCCTCCGGGTCCGTCAGCGTGTCGTGCGCGGTCGAGATGAGATCGTAGATCTGTGACGCGAGCTGGCGAACCTCGGCCGACTTCGAGCCGAAGTGCTTGTCCGGGTGGTACTCCTTCGCCATCGCGAAATACGCGCGCTTGATGTGCTCGCGGCTGGCGCTCCTCTCGATGCCCAGGAGCTGGAAGTAGTCCAGCTTCCGCATCTCCGCGACCCTGGCGGCGAGCTGTTCGCGCAGGGGGCTGTCGTCGCCCGTCGGCCTCGGGAACACACCGGAGAGCTCCGGGAGCAGCGAGCTGGCCGCACGCGCCTTCACCGGCGCCTTGACCGGGGCTCTCACGGCGGCGCGAGGATGGGTCGGTTCGAGCTCCACCGGAACCGGGGTCTCGTCGGTGGGCGTGTCCACCTCGCCTACAAGGTCCATCCTGCCTGGCGGAGCCTCCCAGTCCATCGCCTCGGCAGGCGGTTGCGGAGGCGCCGCGAACACCGGGAGCGGCGGCGGCATCATCGGAGGTGGCGCCACAGCGGCCATCTTCGGAATCGAGATGCGCGGCTTTCCCGAGGCCGCGGTCTGCTTGAAATCCACCATCTGCGCGCACTTCATGGCCCAGATGAACAGGTCGGTTTCGAGAGCGGGCAGCAGCGCGAGGGCGCGCAGGGTGGCGGCCGTCTTGTGTCCGTCCACCGACTGAAGCAATTGCTGCTCCTCGTCGGCGATGCCGATCTCCTGCAGCGCATACAGCGGGTTGTCGCTCGGGTGGACGTAGAGGTTCGAGAAGTCACCGGCGACGGCCCGGAGCCGGGTCTCGTCGTAGGCCTTCTTGATCCCCTCGTAGATCACCGCCGCTGCGGACATCTCGAGGTTCACCGTGTCCGGAGGCGGCATCACCCGCGGGTTGAACTGGAACTCGCCCTCGGTCCACCGGAACACGTCCCACAGCTTCGTCTGGAGCTGAAGGTTGAGCGCGTAGACCAGATTGTGGGGGCTGATGCAGCCCATCTCGATCATCACGGTGCCCTGCTGGCGCCCGGAGGCCTTCATCCGCTTGAGCGACTCCTCGCACTCGGCATCGGAGATCATGCGCTCCTGCACCATGATCTGCCCGAGGCACTCGGAGAGCAGGTTGCTCTTGATCGACTGCGGAAAGCCGTCGCGGAAGTAGACGATCTTCTTCACCTTCTCCCGCCGCAGCAGCAGCGCGCCGGTGCCCTTCCAGCGGTAGATCTCCGCCAGGACCTCCGGGAAGGGCTTCTGGGCGAAGTCGCCCTTGAGCGCCTGGAAGGAGGCGACGGTGCGCGAGGCGGCCTCGACATGGGTGGCCTCCTCCTTCGCCTGTGGATCGGCGAACTCCTCCGTGACCTCTGGAGGGCGGGGGGCGGCGGTGATCTGCGTTCGGGCGTCGGGAACCGGGTAGCGATCCCCCAGCGCCTCGCGCAGCTTCGCGAAGAGGGTCGACAGCTTCAGCGGCTTTTCGACGAAGGCGAACGCACCGTGCTTCTCCAGGGCCTCGCGCTGGTGCACCGCGTTCTTGTAGACGCCGGAGATCATGATGATCGGCGTCTTGCGGCCACGGGGCGTGGCCCGCAGCTTCCGAGCGACCTCGTAGCCGTTGACCGCGGGCAGCAGCAGGTCGAGCAACACCAGGTCGAAGGGCTTCTTCTCGAAGGTCTTGATCGCCCACTCGCCGTCGCGCTCGACGGAGACGGTGAATCCCTGCTTTGTCAGCGCGTCCGCCAGCATTCGCTGGATGGCGCGGTCGTCATCGACGATGAGGACGTTGACCGAGTCGTTCCTTGCCACGATGTATTCGCCCCTCGGAAGGTCAGGTCGCGAGGAGACGAGCATACGCCTGTGGACCAGGAATGTTAAAAGAGGCTCCCATGACTCGTTCGATTCGATCTTTGTTGCTCATTTCGGCACTTGCCGCCCCGGCGGGCGCCCTGGCGCAGGTGGATCTCAGCGCCGGGGACAAGCCGGCAGAGAAGAAGGCGGCCCTGTCGGAGGTTCCGGAGGAGGCGAAGGACCCCCACCAGGTGCTGACGGACTACCTGCAGGCGGTGAAGGCGAAGAAGTGGGCCAACGCGAAGAAGGTGACCCACCCGAACACGCTCAAGGCGATCGCCGAGCGCAAGAAGCGGCTGGGAGACGAGGCCCACCCGATGGCGCCCTGGTACTACGAGAAGTCCGAGTACTACCTGAAGGAGTACCGGATCACCGAGGCAAAGGCCGGCCCCGATGGGACCTGGGTGTTCGAGACCTCCGAAGACAACTTCCAGGTCCAGGAGAAGGGCCTCGCCGAGAACGACATGGCCACCTACCTCGTCGGCAAGAAGGACGGGAAGTGGCTCATCGTGGACAAGAAGCGCGGCGTGACCTTCACGAAGGACTCGGTGAAGTACGGCTACAAGGGCTGGTTCGACAAGGTCGAAGCCCCCTCCGACACCTCGGAGGAGTAGTCCCGCCGGGACGCGCGCTCAGCCGACGATCGTCGGGAGCTGGGCGCGCGCCTTCTCGATGTCCCCCTCGTGCTTGAGCACCACGTTGAGGGTGGCCGCCACCAGGTCCGAGGAGAGGGTGTCGGCGTTCAGCAGCGCCAGGCTCTGCGCCCAGTCCAGCGTCTCGGAGATGGAGGGCGGCTTCTTCAGATCGAGCGCGCGGATCTTCTGGATCGCGTCGACGACCTGGTCGAGGAGCTTCTCGGAAAGGTCCGGGAGCCGCGTTCTCAGGATGCGCAGCTCGCGGTCCTTCGACGGGAAGTCCATGTAGAGGTGCAGGCAACGCCGCTTGAGCGCGTCGGACAGCTCGCGAGCGTTGTTCGAGGTCAGCACCACCCTCGGCACGTGCTTCGCCTTGAAGGTGCCGAGCTCGGGGATCGTCACCGCATTGTCCGCCAGCACCTCGAGCAGGAAGGCCTCGAACTCCGGATCCGCCTTGTCGATCTCGTCCACCAGCAGGACGCACGGCACGTCGGAGACCAGCGCCCGCAGGATGGGGCGGGGGAGCAGGAAGCGCTCCGAGAAGAACACCGCGTCGCTTCCGGCGATCCGGTCCGCTGCTTCGGAGATCGTCCGGGCCGCGCCGATGGATTCGCCGATCTTGTCCTTGAGGAGCTGGGTGTAGAGCAGCTGCTTGGCGTACTCCCACTCGTAGAGCGCCTTGGACTCGTCCAGCCCCTCGTAGCACTGCAGCCGGATCAGCTCGCGGCCCAGCGCCTTCGACAGGGCGAGGGCGAACTCCGTCTTGCCCACCCCGGCGGGGCCTTCGGTCAGCACCGGCTTCCCCAATCGATCCGCCAGGAACGCCGACGTGGCGATCTCCCGCGACGGCAGGTACCCCGTGGCCTCCAGGGCCCGGGTGGCGTCTTCCACGGTCTCGAATTGCTTCGGCTTCATGTCGGCGTCGGTGCTCACAGGCGTGGAAGTTACATGGGGAACCCGGGGCACTGTGGCAAAAATGCCATGGTTTCCGCCCTCAAACCTCTGACAGCCGTGTCAGTGGTGCCTCGATGACCCCGCAAATGACTGGAAAGATTGCGCATTCGTGTTTGCGTCGATTTCACAGCGCCTTGCACGGTTCTTGAATACAGGAGAGCCCCAGGAGGCTTCGAGAAGCCGATGGGCGCCTGGGTGAAGATGTCGATGCTGGTGGCAGTGGCGGTCCTCCCGGGCGGGTTGCTGTTCCTGCTCGTGTGGGCGCTGACACGGGCCTTCCGAACCAGTCTCCGCAACGCCTCGAATCCCACCGGGCGGATCGACCTGCTCAAGGTGCTCTCCGGCATCAGCCTCCGCGACGTGTGGCGCGAGGCCCGCGCGATGTCCGGCTGGTCTCATCCGGCCCCACATCACTGAGCGCTCTGCGTTGGGCCCGAATCTCTCGATTGCCCCCAGGGCGGTTTCAGGGAGAAACTCGCGCGTCCCTCTGGGCGCTGAGCCGAGTGCCCGGACCAACAGGAAGAATCATGCGCGTAAGACTTCTCCTGGCCGCGGCTGCGGTCGTCGGAGCCATTGGGCTCGGCGGCTGCGGCTCGACCGTTTGTGACCGCAACGAAACCTTCGATCCTTCGAGCAAGGCGGGCGACTGTTCCGCGCCGCTTCCTTCGCGCGTGCTGGGCACGAAGAACGCGTGCAGCAGTGCGCTGTCGTCCTGCTCCGACGCGGACAAGACCGCGCTCGATGAGCTGCTGGGGTGCTGGGAGAACCTCCCGGTCTGCAGCCAGGCCGATCAAGCCAACTGGCAGTCACAGTCCGACGCCTGCTACGCGAAAGTGGCGAACCTCTCGGAGGCCTGCAAGGCGGCCTTCTTCGGCGGGACCCTTCCCGGGACGGACGGCGGGAGCGATGAACTCGATGGCGGGGTGGACGCGGGAATCCAGCCGGATACCACCGACGCCGGCGCGCTCGACCTGATCGCCGTAGCGGACGGGGAGCGCGTCGCGCTGGCGTGGACCGCGTCGCAGCCCGGCCCGGTCGCGAAGTGGCAGGTGAACGGGTTCTCCGCCGCGGACATCCCGACGGACCCGGCCTTCGTCTCGCCGCCGACCACCATGACCTGGGGCACCACCGTCGGCGCGGGCACGACGATGAAGTACTTCGTGGTGGGCATGAACGGAGAGGACCAGTTGGTCACCGGCGTGCCGGACGCAGGCGTTCCCGACGCCGGGATGATGGGCGACGGCGGGATGACCTGCACCAGCAACTTCGAGTGCCCGATCAACGGGATCTGCGACATCAGCACCGGCGCTTGCGAGCAGTTGAGCTGCGCGACGGACCCGAACGTCTGCCCGGTGAACTACGGTTGTGGACTCACCAGCCAGGTCTGTGAGCGCCAGGCGATCGGAGCGGATGGAGGTATCGACGCGGGAACTGAGGAGGAGCAGGTGGTCGAGGTGCCTCGGCCCTTCGTTTCCGAGCTCGTCGAGGTCACCACCGGCCCGGCTGCGTTCTCCGCCGAGCGGTTCATCAGCGTGTTCGCCGCGAAGAACATCGACGGCGTGGCGATCGACTCGGCCCGTCAGTTCGCGGTGATGGAGCAGGAGGGGCAGATCTACGGGCACGTGACCCAGAACCGCGGCAACTCGTACAGGATCTCGCCGCTGGATCCCTCCGGAAGCCGTCCGCGCGCCGCCTATGAGCCTCAGAGCGGGACGGTGTTCCTCTGCTACAACGCCCTCGGCGGCGTTCGCGTGCGGGCGAGCACGGACAACGGCAGGACGTTCCCCGGCGCGCTCGACCTCAAGAACGAACCCGTTGAAGAAGGGGGCTCGGTCGTGCCGATCCAGGACTGCGACATCGCGCCGTGGCAGAACGGGACTGCGCTGGTCACCGCGATCGAGGGTGACGCGGTGAAGCTGTGGACCGTGAAGAAGGACCTGACGGTTCAGGGCGAGGTGGAGACGGTCTTCACCTCCTCGGCCAACTGGTTCGCGCCGAAGAGCCTGGCGATTGCCACGCTGCCTTCGGACTTCCTGGTCCACGTGGTGTTCAGCACGAGTCGCCAGACGGCGAGCGCGCCGGATACCGAGATCATCGGAATGTACCGGGACACCAGCACCAGCGGCGCCTTCGTGGGGCCGAAGTCGGTGAGCGGTCCGCTCCAGCCGAATCCGTTCCCGCAGCGCGAGCCGGCGGTGGTCATCGACCCGGTGAGCAAGCGCCCGGTGGCGGCATTCGTCTCGCAGGAATCGAACACGGGCGGCCAGTGGAAGGACACCGTCTACGTGGCCTTCTGGGTTCCCGCGGCAAAGGGCTGGGCGACCGGTGGCGACCTGAACGTGTTCGTTCAGGACCAGTTCAACGCGTACATGGTCGTGAAGGAGCGGATGCTCGGCGAGCAGTGGCTTGCGCGCAGCCCCTCGCTCACCGCGACTGCCCAGGGCAAGGTGTTCCTCAGCTTCATGGCCGGCCAGGAGACCGGCGGTACGGCAGACATGCACCCCTGGGTCGTCGAGTTCGGCGTCGATGCGGACAATGCCAAGCTCGGCAAGGGCCAGAAGGGCTGGTTCGTGCCGCCGGCCGTGAACGCGACCCCGGAGACGGGCACGCGCGTGGCCAGGATGTCCGGCGATGACTACGCGGGCCCAATCGTCGTCACGGACCAGCAGATCTCGCACTACCTCTTCTTCGTCGAAGGCGTGGGGAATGGCGGCGTGACGCCGAACCGGCCCGTCGTCATCAGTCGGCCGAAGTAGTCGCGGGGCTTTCTTCGCTGAATTCGAATGGGCGGGTCGCTTTCGGGCGGCCCGCCTTTTTTGTTGCTCATGTGCTCGTCAGACCCGGCGGTGATCGCGAGCAGGGCGAAGCGCGCTGGGGACTTCCACGTTTGTGCCGGAGAATGGACCAGGGAGTCCGGCTTCCCTCGGGGGCAGTCGCCCGCGTCGGATTCTCCGGCACATTGCCGGAGCATCGCCTCTCGCTAGGAGACGAGTCCCTCCCGGACATCGTCCGCGGCCTTGCTGCCGATGAGCTTCGGCGCGGTTTTCGACCTCACCCCCGGCCCGTCTACCTTCGTCCGCGTCCCCGGAGCGCGCTCTGGACGCGAGCGCGCGAAGGGGGCTGTCTAGGGAGCGGGGGAGCGCTACTTGTCGAGCTCGTCGACGAGTGAGGTCCAGTCGTCCTCTTCGGAGCCGGGGATGGTCATCACCATGGTCCGCTCGGAATCATCCTCGGGCGGCGGCGCTGCGGCCGGCTTCTTCGTCAGGGGCGCGGCCACGCCGGGCTTCGGCGGTGCGGCCGGGGCCGGACGGGCAGGGGC
>JBAWAM010000515.1:0-5223 GCA_049589315.1 Myxococcaceae bacterium | reverse complement strand
TGCCGAACCCCTCCGACGAAGGTGAGGAAGAACATGTCGCAGCTCCGGATGCCGAGCTCCCGCAGGTCGCGGTACCGCAATACGCCCCACTCCCTCATCGCCTCGTCCGTTCGATCCAGCGCGCACTGTCGGCCCATGGAAGCGGGTCCGAGCAAATGTTGGACCGACGCGGCGCCCAGCAGAGTCGATGCGGATCGCGTCCTCTCTCGAGGACATGAGTCCTGCTGGTGGATGATTCACCTCCGCGTAAGCGATTCGGCCGCGTCCCTGAGGGCGAGGGGATGCAGATCTGACCACGTCCGATAACCGAGGAACTCGGGGTGCCGTGCGGCCCTCGCTGGTCCCCGCGGGCCCTGGTCTGGCCATGAACGCGTGCTGACTGCCACCTCGGCGGCGCCCCGGGTCCTCGCGTCCCGCTCGCGCGCTGGGTGCAAACGCACGCAGATCTGAACCACGCTCGCGTGCCTGACAGCATCCTTACTGACCTCGACCGACCCGTCCCGCACCTGGGAAGTTTTCAGGGTACGGGGCGGGCCCTGGTCTGGCCATGAACGCGTGCTGATCGCCACCAGGGCGGCGCCCCGGGTCCTCGCGTCCCGCTCGCGCGCTAGGTGCAAACGCACGCAGATCTGACCCACGCTCGCGTGCCTCAGCATCCCTACTGACCTCGACCGACCCGTCCCGCACCCGGGAAGTTTTCAGGGTACGGGACGCATTTGGGCCTCGCAGCTCGGTTAGTGGCGCAGATCTGGTGACGTTCGCACCTAGTAGCTCCGGGTCATGTCGGCCGGCGCACCGCCGGCGCCGTGGCGCAGATCTGGTGACGTTCGCACCTAGTACAGCAGGTCAGAAGTTCGTTCCTGGGAATGCGGGCGAGTAGGCGTTGTTTCCGGGACGATGGGTTCGCATTTGCCGATGAGTCGGGCCGAGCGCATCCGCCTGCGCCGGATCGCGCGAAGTACAGGAGAGAGGTACGCGCTCGTTCAGCGGGCGCGTGCCGTCCTCGCCTTGCGGCTTGGCCACAGCCTCGCTGACGTCGCCTCGCAGCTCGGCATGAGCGTGCGCTGGGTCTGCAAGTGGAGGCTGCGCTGGATGGCGTCACCGTGTGCCGATGCACTGCTTGATGCTGAGCGGCCAGGTCGACCGCCCACGGTCTCCGCCGCAGCGAAATGCGAGTTGATGAAGCTCGCGTGCGATCGGCCGCCCAAGTCGGAGTTCTCGGCCGTTTGGACACAGCAAGCGCTTGCGGATGCGCTGTGCCGTCAGACCGGAACTCAGGTGAGCCGAAGTACGGTTCAGCGAATCCTGAGTGCAGAGGGGCTTCGTCCGCATCGCGTTCGGCAGTGGCTGCACAGTCCGGATCCGGCGTTTCGAGAGAAGGTCGAGCGCGTCTGCAAGCTCTACCTGCGCCCTCCTACCGGGAGCACGGTCATCTGCATCGACGAGAAGCCGATGCAGGCAGTCGCTCGGAAGCACCCAACGACGAGGCAGTCCGATGGAGTTGTTCGCAAGGAGTTTGAGTACATCCGCCACGGCACGTGCTGCTTGCTTGCTGGCCTCGACGTGAAGACCGGGGAGGTGCTCGGGCGCGTCGTGAAGCACCGCACCGCGCCTGCCTTGGTGGATTTCCTTGAAGAGGTGGCTCGGCGCTATCCGCACGGGCGCGTCTATGTGGTGTGGGACAACCTCAACATCCACGCTGATGGCAAAGACGCACGCTGGACCAAGTTCAACCGTCGGCACGGCGGACGGTTTCACTTCGTTCACACCCCACTTCACGCCTCATGGGTGAACCAGATCGAAGTTTGGTTCTCCATTCTCCAACGCCGAGTCCTACGGCACGGTTCGTTCTCAGGCTGGACCTCGCTGCGCTCAGCGGTCCTCGGCTTCATCGCGCATTGGAACCGCGCCGAAGCACACCCGTTTCGCTGGACCTTCGCCGGCCGATTCGACGAGCCTTCCTCAGCCGCAGCAGCTTGAGGAGGAACTTTGGCGATTAGCGCTTCGGAAGCCGACGTGTCGGCGGTTGCGTCTTTCCTGGCGACGACCGGGCTCAAACACCTCCGCTGCCGCAAGCGGGCCGCCACCCTCATCATCGAATCCGGTCCGGCGGGAGACGCAGTCTCCCGTTTACGACTCCGGAAGCTGTCGGCGACCACCTGGGCCACCGATGCTGCGACGCACACCGGCCGATGGGAGCCAATGCCCGTTCGCGGTCCACTCCGCGACAACCTGCAAACCGTCGCGGGCACATTTCCTTGGCTACTCGCCGAGTGATCGAGGAACGAACTTCCGGGCTGTCGTACTAGCTCCGGGTCATGGTCGGCCGGCGCACCGCCGGCGCCATGGCGCAGCTCTGGTGACCTTCGCACTCACAGGCCCACGTCAGCGCATCAACGCGTTCGTGTCGCCGATGTCTGGGCACGAGCTTCCGCGCGAACGAATTCAATCGGGCGGACCAGACCGGCGGATGTACAGTTCGCGCCTCCCATCCGGCTTTCGAGGAATCACTGTGTCTCTGCTCATTCGCGCCGCCCTCCCACGGTCGGTGGTTGTGCTGGCCTCTGTGTTGACTCTCGCAGCGTGTGGTGGTGGTCCGGAGGTCAGCGCGGTCTTCGCAGATCCCGCCTCCTTCACCACGGTGGAGGACACCGCCGTCGAAGGCGCGCTGCAGGGGACTGGACCGGAAGGGGGCGCCCTCACGTTTCGCGCGGTCACTCCACCTGCTCACGGCACGCTCGAGCTCCAGGAGACGGGCGCGTTCCGTTACATCCCGGCGCCGGATTACGCGGGCGAAGACGTCTTCACCTTCGCGGTCTCATACGACGACCTGGACTCAGCCCCGGCCGAGGTCAAGCTCACCATCACTCCGGTGGCGGACACTCCGAGGATCGTGGGCCAGCCGGCTCTTTCCACGCCCGAGGACACTCCGCTGGCACTCTCGCTGAGCTCGGTTCAGGCGATCGATCCCGATGGTCCGATCTCCACCGGCCTGCGCTTGATCATCGAAGACGGTGAGAACTACACAGTCCAGGATTCGACCCTCACGCCCGCTGCAGACTTCTTCGGACCCCTCGAGGTCCGGGTCCGGGTCGAAGACGAAACGGGCTCCAGTGAGCCGTTCCCGCTGGTCGTCGGGGTCACGCCCGTCAATGACGCACCTGTGGTGCAGGGGCAGGCGACTGCGCTCGTCATCTCGGAGGACGTGCCCCTCGGCCTGACGGTGGCAGCCCTCGAGGTCACCGACGTGGACAACCCCGCCTCGGAGCTGCGGGTCGACGTGCTTCCGGGCGCGGACTTCACCTGGGCCGGCGGCGTCCTCACTCCGGCGGCGAACTTCCACGGCACGCTGCTCCTGGACGTCGAGGTCTCCGATGGCGAGGCCAGCGTGCCGGCGCAGCTCGAGTTGACGGTCACTCCGGTGAATGACGCGCCGGTGGTCACCTCGCAGGTGCAGCCCCTCTCCACCCAGGAGGATGCTCCCTTCACGCTCTCGCTCGCGGACGTGGTCGCCTCCGACGTGGACAGCCCCGCGGGGGCGCTCTCGTTCTCTGTGCTCGATGGTCCGGGCTATACCCACGTCGGGAACGCGGTGACCCCTGCGGCCGACTTCCACGGCGCACTCGAGGTCCTGGGAGCGGTCTCGGACGGACAGGTCCAGAGCGCGCCGTTCCCGCTCCAGGTCACGGTCGTGCCGGTCAACGACGCGCCCTCGATCACCGCGCAGGCCCGCCCGATCACCACCGCCGAGGACACCGCCTTTACCCTGATGCTCGCGGACGTGACGGTGGTCGACGTGGATCACCCCGCCTCGGCGTTGACAGTCCAGGTGCAGAGCGGTCCCGGCTACACCCACGCCGGAAACACGATCACGCCGGCCCCCCAGTTCCACGGGACGCTCGCCGTCGCGGTGGTGGTCTCCGACGGCGCGGCGTCGAGCCCGCCCTTCTCGCTGCAGGTCACGGTCACCCCTGTCGACGATGCCCCGGCCATCACCGGACAGGCGCGTTCCCTGGTCACCGCGGAGGACACCGCCCTCGCCCTCACGCGCGCCGACGTCACGGCGACAGACGTGGACAGCACCTCGCTCACCCTCGTGGTGCTCAACGGCACCAACTACAGCCACACCGGGACCACGATCACCCCGGCGGCCAACTTCCACGGCCCGCTCCAGGTCAACGTGGCGGTCAGCGACGGTCACTCGCAGAGCCCCTCGTTCCCGCTCCAGGTCACGGTCACGCCGGTGAACGACGCGCCCGTCATCACCGCGCAGGCTCGCGCGCTCTCCACGCCCGAGGACACCGCGATCACCCTCGCGCTCCCGGACGTCACCGCGACCGACGTGGATGACAGCGCCCTGATCCTGAGCGTCCGGGCGGGCACGAACTACTCGCACGCGGGGAACACGGTGACGCCTGCGCGCAACTTCAACGGCACGCTGCGGATCCCGGTGGTCGTCTCGGACGGCCAGGCCCAGAGCGCTCCCTTCGAGGTCGCGGTCACGGTCGGCTCGGTCAACGACGCCCCGGTCGTCACGGGTCAGGCGCGCGCCCTCTCCACGCCCGAAGACACGGCCCTCACGGTGACGATCCCGGACCTCAGCGTGGTCGACGCGGATCACCCGGCCTCGGCGCTGTCGGTGCAGGTGATGGGCGGAGCGAACTACTCGGCCTCGGGCGCGACGATCACGCCCTCCGCGAACTTCCACGGGAACCTGCAGGTCCCGGTGCGCGTGACCGACGGCGTGGATGCCTCGGCCGTGTTCAACCTCGCCGTGACCGTGACCCCGGTGAATGATCCTCCGCGGGTGACGGGGCAGGTCGCGCTCGCCACCGACGAGGAGACGCCGCTCACGCTCGCGCTCGCGAACTTCACGGTCGACGATCCGGACGACCTCTGGCCCCAGGGCTTCACCCTCCAGGTGCTCCCCGGAACCGGCTACACCCGCTCGGGCACCACCGTCACCCCGGCGGTCGGCTTCGTGGGCACGCTCTCGGTCCAGATCACCGTTCACGACGGGGATGCTCCGAGCGCGGTCTACCCGGCACAGATCACGGTTCGCCCGGTCAACCGGCCACCCCAGGCGGTGGCGGACGCGTATCGCACCAGCGGCAACACCGAGCTGGTCGTCTCGGCGGCTTCGGGCGTGCTGGCCAACGACAGCGACCGCGAGTCCTCTGTGACGCTCTCCGCTTTCGACGCCACCAGCGCCAACGGCAGCAA
>JBAWAM010000514.1:0-25889 GCA_049589315.1 Myxococcaceae bacterium | reverse complement strand
CCTCACCTCCGCCATCCTGCGTGATGAACCCAAAGCCCTTCGCATCGTTGAACCACTTCACAGTACCAGTCGCCATTTGATTCTCTTGCTCTCGTGCTCGGCGGCGGAAAATGCCGCCGTTCTCGCCTAGTGCAGGCGTGACACTGTCCCTATGACAGATATCCCGCCCGCAAAACAGGCCGCTCAGTGAACGCCCCCCAAATAAGTTCGATTCCCGGGTCCCCGATGACTCTGGCGCCGGGCTCGATTGAACTGGACAAGGCGGTGGTCCGCCAGATCGCCACCTGCCGCCGGGCCGCGGAGCACCAGAACATCCCTCGTCACCGGAGCGACCGGGACAGGCAAGGCCTACGTCGCTTGCGCGCTCGCACAGCAGGCCTGCCGGAAGGGCCACCGCACCATCTACCGCAGGGTGCCCGGGCTATTCGAGGAATTGACGCTTGCCCAGGACGACGGCACGTACGCGCGCCGACTCGCACGACTCGCGAAGGTGGATGTGCTCGTCCTCGACGACTGGGGCCTCGCGTCCCCGAGCGACCGCGAACGCCGGGACCTCCTGGAGATCATTCGACGACCGACTCGGGAACCGCTGAGGCACCGCGGCGAACGAGTGGATTGATGAGGTGCCTTGGCTGCCGGTGCAGAGGCAGTGTGTGATGTCGCGGCAGATGCACCTGACCGAGGAACAAGTCGCCGCGTTCGTCTCCGGAGCGCTCTCTCCGGCGGAGACGCACTCCCTCGAGGTCCACCTCGAGGGGTGCAGCAGTTGCCTTCAGCTCGTGGGCCTCTCCGCACGCACCGCGCTGCGCGGACCAGCGGCGCAGCGGAACGCCTCGACGGGCCCGGCCCCATCCCGCTACGTCGTGCTCCATGAGCTCGGGTCGGGCTCGATGGGTGCAGTCTACGCGGCGTACGACACCCAGCTGGACCGGCGAGTCGCGCTCAAGCGCATCAAGGGTGCTCCCACGGAGGAGCGCCGAAAGCACCTGCAGCGCGAGGCGCAGGTCATGGCCCGCCTGGAGCACCCGCACATCGCGGCCGTCTACGACATCGGAGTGGATGACGAGGGCGACTACATCGCGATGCAGCTCGTGGACGGAGGCTCGCTGCGCCAGTGGCTGCGAGAGGAGCCTCGCTCCAGTGACGAGGTGCTCGAGGTATTCCTGGCCGCGGGAGAAGGGCTCGCAGCGGCACACACCTCTGGCATCACCCACCGGGACTTCAAGCCCGAGAACGTTCTCATCGGAAAGGATCGCCGGGTGCGCGTGACCGACTTCGGGCTGGCGCGCTACGCCCCGGAGTCTGTGGGGGCCGCCTCCAGGGCGGGCGTGTCCGGCTCGACGGCGCCGGCGAGCGCCGTCGCCGAATCGCTCACGCGGAGCGGCACGCTGATAGGGACGCCTCTGTACATGTCCCCGGAGCAGCTGCACGGCGGCTCGGAAATCGATGGGCGCAGCGATCAGTTCAGCTACTGCGTCGCGTTGTTCGAGGCGCTTACTGGGACGCTCCCCTTCGAGGGGCGCACGCTCGAGGAGCTCCGGCGCGCCGTCGCCTCCGGCGCACTTCCCTCCCGGTCGCGTCGCAGCCGGGTGCCCTCCGCGGTCTGGAAGATCCTGCTGCGTGGGCTCTCGCCGCGTCCCGAGGATCGCTTCCCCACGATGGAGGCGCTCGTCTCGAAGCTGCGGCGCGCGCGAACGTCG
This sequence comes from Myxococcaceae bacterium, assembly GCA_049589315.1. GTDB lineage: Bacteria > Myxococcota > Myxococcia > Myxococcales > Myxococcaceae > JBAWAM01. The sequence continues at coordinate 24,189 of JBAWAM010000514.1, read as the reverse complement.
CGCCGGAGGCTGGTGCGCACGCTCTCCGCATCGGCCGTGTTGGTCATGCTCGCGGCAGCGGCCATTGTGGTGAAGCGCTCGCCTATGGAGCGCTGCGCAGCGCCGCCGCCGCTGTGGGCGACCGTCTGGAGCGAGCCGGTCCGCGCCGAAGCCTCCGCCGCCTTCGACAAGACGCGGCTTCCCTTCGCAGGTACGGCCTTTCGCACCGTCGACGCAGCGTTCGCCCAATTTCTCGATTCATGGGCAGAGCAACGGCGGGAGGCGTGTACCGAAACCCATTGGAACGGCACACAGCCCGAGGCGCTCCTGCAGCGCCAGCTTGCGTGCCTCGACCGCCGACTGCTCGAAGCGCGGGCGCTGACGACCCTCCTTCGCTCCGCGGACGAGTCCGTCGTCTCAAAGGCGCCCCAGGCCGTCGGCTCCATCCTGACCTTGAGCGCCTGCAAGGACCCTCCCACGTGGATGGTCGCGCGAACGGCTCCAGGCACAGCGCCCAGCCCCGCGCGCCTGGCTCACGGCGAGCGCATCGCCGAGTTGCGCGCACTTCGACAGACGGGGAGCGCTTCCGTGCTCCTCGAAAAGGCGCGCGCTCTTCAACAGGCCTACCAGGAGGACCCGACGCTGGATGGATCCATCGAGCGGGCCGAAGCGCTCGGAGTGCTTGCGGATGCGCATCTGTACGCCAGTCAGGTGAGCGATGCCCGCGAGCGCTACGTGGAGATGATCCAGGCTGCGGAGCGGGCTGGCGCCGAAGACCTCCGGGCGAATGCGGAGCTGTCCCTTGCGTGGACGCACGCCGTTGCGGCGGATAGGAAGGCCGCCCGTGAATCTCTGGGCCGTGCCGTGGCGCTTCTCGACCGGATTCCCGAGTCCGTGTCGCTTCGCATGCAACGCCTGAAGGTTCAAACCTCCGTGGCGCAAAGCGAGCAGCGACACGCCGATGCGGTCCAGTTCGATCAGGAGCGCGTCAAGTTGGCCGAGTTGGAGGATGGCCCCGGCTCGCTGTCCGCCGCGACGGTCCGGTCAGATCTGGCTATGTCCCTGGCCCGTGAGGGCCGCCTCGATGAGGCGCGCATTCATCTGCTCGAGCTGGTCCCTCAGCTCGAGAAACACCTCGGGCTGGAGCACCCCGACCTGGGAATCCACTTGAGGAGGCTGAGCGAAGTGGAGCTCCACCTCGGCAGGAGCGCGGACACGCTGGTGCACGCGCAGCGCGCGTTGAGCATCCTGGAGCCCCGCCTGGGAACCAGCCACCTGGAGGTCGCCGGCGCGCAGCTGTTCGTGGCCATAGCCAATGCGGAGCTGCTGCAGCCGCCGGCCATCGTTGCTCCGGCCTTCGCCCGTGCCCGCGACATGCTCCAGCGGGTCCATGGCCCCGACCATCCCCAGATCGCCATGGTGCTCGTCGATGAGGCGCGCTACTGGGCCGTGCGGGGCGACGCGGTCAAGGCGGAGCCCCTGTTCGAGCGCGCCTGCGGCATGCAGGCGCGTATCCTGACCCCGGACGACTTCGTCGTGGCGAATTGCTGGGCGGCGCAGGGTCAGAGTTACCTCGACCTTGGAATGCCGCAGAAGGCCCGTCCTCTTCTGCAGAAAGCGCGGTCGCAGTTGGAGAAGCTGGGACAGCTGCAGAGCCTCGAGGGGCTGATGGTCCGCGCCTCACTCGCGAGCTTGAAGACAACGCTCGGCGACCCCGTCACGGCCTCTCGCGACCTGGAGCAACTCCTGCAGGAGTTTGAGGCGCTGCCAAGCCGACCTGAGTGGGATCGGGCAGCGTTCCAGCTCCTCCTCGCCGAAGCGCTCGCCAGCGCCGGCCCCGGGAACAAGGCTCGCATCGTTCAGCTGGCGAGCCAGGCCGAGCGCGTGTTCAAGGGGCTGAACCAGGTAACGCTGGTGAGGCGCGCCGAGGCGCTGCTGAAGAAAGGGCGCGACCCGGCGCAGTGAGCGGACCGCCTCCGGTTCCCCGCCTCAGGCCTTTTCCGGTCAGGGTGCCCCATCACCATCACTGCTGACGTGCAGCAGCGAGGAGAGGCTGAGGTCCAATCTGCTGTCGGCCAGGCGCAGCACGCTCTCCAGTGCACTGCCGTGAATGCCGGTGGCCTGGAGCTGGGCCCGGGTACGCTTGAGCAGCGCTTCGCGCGCAGCGGCGATCCATCGGGCGACCGTGGAGCGGTGCACCGAGTAGAGCTGGCCGATCTCGTCGATGTTCAGCCCCTCGAGGAAGTTGAGCTTCAGCACGGTGCGCTCCCGGAGGGTCAGGGAGGACGCGGCGAGTTGGAGCGCCGCCTTGAGCCGCTGACGGTCAGGCGCCTCCAGCCCCTCGGGTTCGGCCTCGTCGAGCGGCAACTCGAGCATGCTGTCGAGCAGGTCTTCGCGAAAGCCCCGGCGCTCCCGCTCGAGCTTCAGGAGGTTGTGGATGCCCACCACCTGCAACCACGCCGCGAGCGGGCCGCGACCGGCGTAGTCCATCAACTTGCTCCGGCCCCGCTCGGGCGCGAGCAGCAGCGTGAACGTCAGATGAAGCGCCTCGTCGGCGAGGGCGGGATCGACCCACGTACGCGCGAGCGCCCGCTCCAGCGCGGGGGAGTGGCTCTGGACCAGGTGGTCCGCAGCGCCACGTACACCCGCGAGGCACGCACAGACGAGATACAGGTCGGCCACTGGCAGGCGCTCGACCGCCCCGTCTTCCGGGATCCGCTCGGCGAGAAAGGGGAGGAAGGTCTCGGGCTCGAGTCCGAGGCCGTGTGTACCTTCCGCCGCCCGGAGAACGGCCTGAAGCGTCCCTTCCAGGTCCTCGCGGGCGTCCAGCATGGCGCGCAACTCGGGAGGCGCATGCCCGACGATGAGAGAGGTGAGGCGGCCCGGCGGCATCACTTCCATGTCCATAGCCCAGGAATCTCGAGGGGTCGAGGTGGCCTGACGAATTCGCGCGACAGATTCGCGGCTGGGCGCATCACCGGGTGTGGAGTCGATTCCAGTCGGAACGGCTCAGGGCCGGAACGGGAAGGATGTCGTCATGATGAAGGTGTGCGCGAGGCTGTTTGGAACATTGATGCTTATTGCGGTGACCGCGTGTGGTGGAGCCGAAGAGAACGGAGGCACGAATCGGGACACGAACGACGGCTCCGATCGTGGCGCCGAGGCGACCGTCATGAAGTGTTACGGCACTGAAGACGGCTGCTCGACCGCGACGCAGTTCTGCCTGGTCTCGAAGATGAATGGCGTGGACCTCGCCGGAACGTGCGCCAACCTTCCGACGAACTGCACCTCCTGCGACTGTGCGATGAACGTGGCCGAGTCGGAGTGGAAGCGGCTGACCGACAACACGAACAACTGCACCGGCGCGCTGCAGACCTGCTCGGCCTCGAACACCGAGATCACGGTCACCTGCAGAAAATAGCGAGACATCCATCCAATACACCGGAGAGAAGAGCATGCATCCCATGAGACTGATTCAAACCACCCTGTTGATTTCGCTGCTCGCGGCCTGCGGAGCCGCGCCCGAGCCCACCCCCATCGACGCGGAAACCAGGGACGGGGGAGCAGGTGGAGGTGGCGCCGACGGCGGTGGAGGTGGCGCCGACGGCGATGGTGGTGGACGAGACGGCGGCACCGAGATGCGCACGTGCTCGGCGTCGGAGGTCTATTCGGGCCCCCTCGGGGGAACCTCGCGCATCCTCAATCCCATCGTCGCCGAGTCGCTGTCCTTCAAAGGCGAGTTGATCGGCGGCGACATGCTGCATGTCGACATGTTCCGGGAATTGGGCACGTACGGGTACCACACCGGGACATACGACCTGGCCGACAAGACCAAGGTGCTCGTGTACATCATGGCGGCGACTGCCGGAGGCGGGCGCACGGAATACATGTCGGTGTCGGGCACGCTCGTTGTGACGTCCGTGAGCGGGTCCTTCAGCGGAACCATCAGCTCAGCCACATTCACTGGAAAGCGTGAGACCGACTGCACCACCAGCATCCCCATGATGAGATTCGAAGGCCCCATCGAGTGACACGGGCGGCCCATCGACGAGAGCGGCGCGGCAGTTCGAAGCAACAAGGGCGTCGAGGGCCTTCCAAAGGGTGGTCGTGTTCGCGAAGCGCCTCTTTCCAGGCAGGCGATCTCCGCACTCGGGGCCCCGGCATGCGCGGCGTGCCGCTGAAGACGGTTGCCCACTCGGGCAGCCACGTCTCCTCAGCGGAGTGGGGGGCTCTTGCCGCGAGCGTCGTGCCAGACAGCGCGTACCGTGATCAGGCGAGATGCCTCCCTCATTCACGGTGTAGTAGGCGTGATAGCCCGTGCGGCGCAGGCGCACTCGCCGCACTCCCGCGGGTCGAACGACCGGATATGGGCTCCCGGAAAACGGAGAAGACCCGAGCCGGTCCAATGCTGCGCCTAAATCGTCGAGAAACAGGTCCGGCACATCTGGGCGGTTGAGTCTCCACCATTCATGGGCCGCACTGATCTGAATCGACGCACGATCTACGATCTCGACCCGGTACCGAATCACCGGCGGCGACGAAGCTCAGCAAGCAATTCCTCGGCGGGACGGACGCGCCCTTGCGCAACGTCCTCTTCCGAGGCTTCAAGAGCCGCATGTAATTGCCGGCGATCTTTCTCATCCAGGTCGTCCCACCCGTCCACCGGGATGAGTTCCACCTCTGCCCCTTCGGGAAGATCGGTTGGCTCGTTCAGGACGAGGTGACCGTCCCGGACTTGTGCCTTGAGCGGCGTCATCGTGAATTCACGTTAGTCCTGACTGAGCGTGGCGGACAACGCGTCCGAGTGGACCAGTCCCGGGCCGAACGCGGCCAAATAAAAAGCCCAGCAACCCTTGAGTGGATTGCTGGGCTCGAAGTGGAGGCGGCGGGAATCGAACCCGCGTCCGAAAGTCTTCTGCTTTTCGACCCTACGTGCGTAGTCAGCGATTTAGTCTGGCACCGGTGACTCCCACTGACAGGATTCGGTCCGGCTGAGCCTGGAAGATCTCGTCCCTACGCACCCAGGCTTACGTAGAGACCAGCGGGCTTTATGACGGTCGACCCTCAACCCACCCACCGGGGCCGAGGCGACCGCGTTGTCAGACCGTTTTAGGCGGCGACAGCGAGCTCAACGTTGTCGTTGGCTTTTATTGGTTTGTCGAAGCTGGATTTACGAGCTGCTACGACAAGCTCGGCACGCGTCTGAAGCGTCTATACCCCCGTCGAAACCAGGTCGCCCCCATTGATGACCTGCTGTACCCACCTTAACCGCTGGGCGCCGTGGGTCAATCCGCCGAAGTGCACGATCCGGCTGTCCTCCGAACCGGGCCTCCAGAGCAATCGACCAGGCGACCCCTTCCCTCTTCCGCCATCAGGTCCAACAGTGCGCGTCAACGTTTCCCTTCGCTTGCACGTTGACGCCTCCTCGCTCGGTTGAGAGGACTTTGACCATGAAACGTTCGCTCACGCTCGCCGTCGCGTTGACGGCCCTCTGCCTGGCTGCGCCCGCGGTCGCGCAACAGGACCGGTTCTTCCCGTGGCAGCCAAAGGTCACGAAGCTGGAGAACGGCTTCACGGTGGTGCGGCTGCAGTTCCCGTCGAAGGGGCTCCTCGCCTACTACACGGTGGTCCGCGTGGGCTCGCGCAACGAGGTCGAGCCGGGCCACACGGGCTTCGCCCACTTCTTCGAGCACATGATGTTCAAGGGCACGCCGACGCGTCCGGAGGGGGTCCGCGATCGGATTCTGGCGACGGCGGGCTTCAACGACAACGCGTTCACCACGGACGACTTCACGGTCTACGAGGTCTACGGGCCTGCCGATGCGCTGGCCACGGTGGTGGAGCTCGAGGCGGATCGCTTCCGGAACCTCGCCTACTCGGAGCAGACCTTCCAGACCGAGGCCAAGGCGGTGCTCGGCGAGTACCACAAGAACGCGGCCAACCCGGGGCTGAAGCTGGAGGAGGCGATGCTCGACACGGCCTTCAACCGGCACACGTACCAGCACACCACGCTGGGCTTCTACGACGACATCAAGAAGATGCCCGGGTACTACGAGTACTCGAAGCAGTTCTTCCAGCGCTGGTACACCCCGGAGAACTCGGTGCTGGTGGTCGTCGGCGACTTCGACGACGAGCAGCTCATGGCGGCGGTGCGGCAGCACTACGGCCCCTGGCAGGGCAAGGCGGCCGACGTGAAGATCCCTGCCGAGCCGTCGCAGCGCGAGCTGCGCACGGCCACGGTCGAGTGGGAGGGCCGCGCGCTTCCGCGTTATCTCCTGGCCTGGCACACGCCGGCCGCGAAGCTGAACACGCTCGATGCGGCGACCCAGGAGGTCCTGGCCGCGTACCTGGTCGGCCCCACCTCGAAGCTGTACAAGGACCTCGTCCTCGAGCGGCAGATCGTGGAGGACCTGGGAACCTGGTTCTTCCCGCACCGCGACCCGTACCTGTTCACGATCTCGGCGACGCTGAAGGACGAGAAGCACCGCCCCGCGGTCGACAAGGCCTTCAATCAGGCGCTCCGCAATCTGGTCACGAACGGCGCAGACCCGAAGCAGGTCGAGGCGATCAAGCAGAACGCGCGCTACGGCACGCTGATGGGGCTCGAGTCCGCCGACCAGGTCGCGGGTCAGTTCGCCTGGTACATCGGCATCTACGGTGACCCGGACGCCATCGAGCAACACCTGAAATCCGTCAGCAAGATCAGCGCAAACGACCTGCGCCAGTTCGCCAAGGAGTACCTGACGGCCCTCAACCGCACCGAGGTGAACCTGGTGCTCAAGCCCGCTGCCGCGAAGGGAGGCAAGCAATGATCCGCACCCTTGTCGCCGCGCTCTGCGCGTTCATTTTCGCCGCAGGCTGCGCCACCACGAAGGAGGCGCGCCCCACCGAGCCGCCGCCCGCTGAAGCGAAGCCGCAGCCGGAAGAACAGAAGCCACCCGAGCCGCCGAAGCCCGAGCCGCTCACCGCGCCTCGCCCGCTCGCGACGCCGGAGCCGATGAAGCGGGTGGTGCTCCACGATCCGCAGGAGCCGATCGTCACCTTCCGGCTCACCTTCCGCGCCGGCGCCATCGACGACCCGCAGGGCAAGGAGGGGCTGACGGCGCTCACCGCCGCGGTGCTCACCGAGGGAGGCACGAAGGAGCTCTCTTCGGCCCAGCTGCTCGACGCCCTCTTCCCGATGGCCGCCGAGCTCGACGTGCAGACGGACAAGGAGCTCACCGCGTTCGTCGGTCGGGTCCACCAGGACAACCTCGACCGCTTCCTGAAGATCTTCGGCGACGTGCTGCTCGAACCGCGCCTCGATCCGAAGGAGTTCGAGCGCCTCCGCCAGGACGCCATCAACAACATCAAGAACCAGCTTCGCGGGCAGGACGACGAGACGCTGGGCAAGGTCGCCCTCGACGCGCTCCTCTACGAGGGCCACCCGTACGCGCACTTCAACGGCGGCACGGTGAAGGGGCTCGAGGCGATCACCCTCGACGACGTGAAGAACCACTGGAAGGGCGTGTTCACCCAGGACCGCCTCATCATCGGCATCGCCGGGAACGTCACGCCGGAGCTGCAGGCCCGGGTGAAGGAGCGGCTCTCTGCCCTCCCCGCCACCAGCGCCGCGCGCGTCGAGTTTCCTGTTCCGAAGGACCAGAAGGGTCGGGTGTGGATCCTGGAGAAGCCCGCGCTCTCCACCGCGATCTCCATGGGCTTCCCCTACGGGCTGCGCCGCGGCGATCCGGATTTCTTCCCGGTCGCGCTCGCCACCTCTTTCCTGGGCGAGCACCGGCAGGTCAACGGCGAGCTGTTCACGGAGCTTCGCGAGAAGCGCGGCCTCAACTACGGCAACTACGCCTACTCGGAGCACTTCATCCAGGAGGGCTGGGGCACCTACCCGCGCACGAACATCGTGCGGCGGCAGCAGGACTCGTCGATCTGGATCCGCCCGGTGGAGAACCAGAACGCGATGTTCGCCACCCGCGGTGCGCTCTACTTCCTCGACACGCTCCTGAAGGAGGGCATGTCGCAGGCGCAGCTCGATCAGACCCGCGGGTTCCTCATGGGCTACACGCGACTTCAGGAGCAGACCGACAGCCGACGCCTGGGCTACGCCATCGACTCGCTCCTCTACGGGACGCCCGACTTCCTGGAGAGCTATCGCAGCGCGATGAAGTCGATGACCGTCGATCAGGTGAACGCGGCCATCCGCCGCCACATCACCCCGGAGCGCATGTCGTTCGCCTTCGTCGCGCCGGATGCGAAGGCCCTGCAGCAGCTGCTCGCCGAGCAGCCGGCCACGCCGATCCAGTACCCGACGCCCAAACCCGATGCGGTTCTCGCGGAGGACAAGAAGATCGAGGTCTTCCAGATGCCCGTGGACAAGGAGCGGATCGAGGTCCTCGACGTCGACACGTTCATGGAAACTACGCGCTGACGCTGTAATCATCTGGCCGCTTGCTTTGGTGGTCGCTGCAGCGGGGGTATAAATGCTCGCGTGATGAAACACTTCGCGAGCCTCGTCGCCCCGCTGTGCGCGCTGCTCGTCTCGACGTCTTCGTTCGCGCAGCAGAATCCGTTCGCCCGCGGCTTCGACACGGTTCCGCTCAAGCCCACGCCGGCGCTCGACAGCGGCATCGCGCTCGAAGGCGCCCGCGCCTGGGCCGCGAAGAGCTACCGCGTCGGGCTGCTGCTCGACTCATCCGTGAACGTGCTCGCCTTGCGCGAGGGTGGCGAGAAGCTGGGGAACCTCGTCCCCTGGCGGCTCGATGCGCACCTCCTCGCGGCGTACCAGATCCACGAGCGGATCGAGGTCGGCATCGATCTCCCGCTGGTGCTGTATCAGGCCGACAACTTCGGGCTCCTGGCCGACAACGGCTTCCCCCAACAGGGCGTGTATTCGCTGTTCCGGCCCTGCGATGACCCGCTGCAGAGCGGCTGCGGTCTGGGCGACGTGCGCTTCGTCACGCGCGTGCACATCCTCGACCCGGACACGGCTCCGGTGGGCCTGGCGATCACGCCGGAGTTCCGCGTCCCCATCGGTGACGGCTCGAGCTTCACCGGCGACCGCGGCTTCACCGTCGCGCCTCGCCTGGCCGTGGAGCGCAGCTTCGGTCCGGTCCGCGTGCTCGCCAACGTGGGCTATCGCTTCCGCAGCCCGGGTCAGTTCCTGAACCTCTACGTCGGCAACGAGTTCGCCTGGGGCGCCGGCGCCATCTACCGGCTCCCCGATCTGGGGCCGATCACCCGCATCGACGCCATCGGCGAGATGCACATGGCCACCCCGACGGGCGCGGCCTTCACCTTCGACCAGTCGGACTCGCTGAAAACGCCGTGGAACCTCCTGCTCGGCGTGCGCGGCCGCGTCTACAAGCGCTGGGGCGTGGAGCTCAGCATGGGCCGCGGCATCGGCATCGAGAGCGGCTACGGTCGCGAGGACTTCCGCGTGCTCGCGGGCGTCCGTTACGAGAACGAGCTCCTCGATCGCGACGGCGACGGCATCGCCGACGACGAAGACGCCTGCCCCGACGTCCGCGAGGACAAGGATGGCTTCCAGGATCACGACGGCTGCCCGGACCCAGACAACGATCAGGATGGTGTCCCCGACACCGAGGACGCTTGCGTCAGTGAGCCCGGCTCGCGCGAGCTCGACGGCTGCCCGGACAAGGACGGTGACGAGGTCCCGGACAACGTCGACGCCTGCCCGGACCAGGCGGGCCCGCCGGAGAACAACGGGTGTCCGTACAAAGATCCTCCCTTCGTGGAGCTCCAGCCGGATCGCCTGCGCCTCAAGGCCAACGTCCTCTTCGAGACCGCCCAGGCGAAGATCCAGAAGCAGTCCTTCCCGATCCTCGACGAGGTCGCGAAGGTCCTGACGGAGCATCCTGACGTCGGCCCGATCGCGATTGAAGGCCACACCGACAACCGCGGCGGTCGTGCCTACAACATCGACCTGTCGGGCCGGCGCGCCCGGGCGGTGCTCGAGTACCTGGTGAAGAAGGGCGACGATCGCAAGCGGCTGCGCGCGAAGGGCTTCGGCTTCGATCGCCCCATCGCCACCAACAACACGCCGCTCGGCCGTGCGAAGAACCGCCGCGTCGACTTCGTCATCGTGAAGGACGATGTCCAGAAGCCGGTCGCCGCACCGGCGGCCGAGTAGGCGACCTCCGCCCTCCCCTCCGACGGTTGTCGGGCTGGTGTTCAGGCCTGAAGTTGAACCGCGAACGGGGGAGGACGGACATGGCCACGACACCGCTGTTTCGGCCCGACTTCGACGCGACGGCAACTCCACCCCGTACGTCGCAGGACCGGATCCGCGCGATCGGCGGAGGCGTCGTCGCGGGGCTCGTCGGCGGCATCGCGCTCTGGGCTCTGAGCGCGTTCTGGAGCGTGACCCAGCAGGGCGCGTTCTGGCCCGTCTTCAAAGGCGCCGCGGCGCCGTTCCTGGGCAGCGAGCGGATCACGTCTCCGGGCTTCGACGCCGAAGCGGTCGCCCTCGGGGCGGTGGTGCACCTGCTCATCAGCGCAGGCTGGGGGCTGGCCTTTGCCCTCTTCTTCTATGGGGTCGCCCGCGCGCTCACGGTGGGCGCCGGCCTGTTCTGGGGCCTGATGGTCTGGCTCAGCATGTACTACGTGCTGCTGCCCATGGTCGGCCTCTCCCAGATGGTCCGGACGACGCCGGTGTGGATGGCCATCGTCACCCATCTGTTCTTCGGCCTGGTGGTCGGACTTGCGTTCCTCCCCTTCCAGCGCACGTACCCGCGCATCCACGCGCCGCAGCGCGCGCCGCCGGTCGGGCGCGAACCGGTCACTCCGTGACTTGTCCCCTCTTCTCGTTCGCGAAGATCTCGTCGAGGCGGGCGCGGAGCTGCTGCTCGGAGATGGCCCCGCGGTGGGACTCGATGATCCGCCCGTCGCGATCGATCAGGTAGAGGGTCGGGAGCACCTGGACGCCGAACCGTTCGGCGACCTCGTCCCCGGCGAAGGTCACGAACCGACGCAGCTCGGGCTCGCGCTGGACGATGAAGATCCCCACGTCTGCGCGCGCCATCTCCGGCGGGTCATCCCGGCTCGCCGCGAGGAACTCCAGCCCCCGGGACTCGTAGTCCTTCGCGATCCGGACGAGGTACGGCATCTCCTTCACGCACGGTGGGCACCACGTCGCCCAGAAGTCGAGCATCACGACCTTGCCGCGCAGGTCCTCGTGAGAGACGGTGCCGCCGCTGAAGCGCGCCATCTCGAATGCCGGGACCGGTTCGCCCCTGGCGACCGGGGCGCCGGTCCGTGCCTCTTCGATGCCAGAGAGGATCACCGCGGCGAGCAGCCCCGCGAGGGCGAGGCCGCTGATCAACGTGACGATCAACGAGCGCCGGGCCCTGGGCGGCTCCGGTGCTGCCTCGCCTACCGATACCCCATCTTCACCAGCCATCGATGCACCCAATCGAGTGTCCGCCGGACCTGCGCCCGCGCCGACGGCGACGAACGGACTGCCCTGGCGAGGAGCGGTCCACCGGCATAGTACGCCCGCACCGCCGCTCGACCGAGGGGATATGGCAGCAACGCGCGATCCCGGAACGCCCGGAACGCCTCGAGCTCCTCGGCCTCCTCACCGTACGCCGCGCTGACGATGAAGCACGGCCCACTGCGGCGCAACCAGAGCAGGCGGCCGCTCGAAAGGTTCAACACCGCCTTGAGGTCGCGATCCTTGTCGTAGAGGAACGCCAGCAGGTCGCGCCGCGCGACGATGAACTCCGCGCCCGTGCGCTCCTCGAACTCCACCTGTGCGGGCGTGCCGTTCAGCTCCTCGATCTTGAACAGGTATCGCGCCCCGCCGGGACGACGCACCACCTCCATCGCGCGCATCTCCCCGAAGTACCCGACGAAGGGCCTGCGGCACTTCGGGCACTCGAACTTGTGGGTGGAGTAGCGCGTCGAGCACCGGAACCGCTCCTGGTGCTGGCACGCCCGGTTCGGGCAGACCAGCTTCACCGTGAGGGTGGGCTCGGCGCTCGGGTCGTAGCGGGAGGCCCGGGTCTGCTTGTCGAAGACCGGCTTCACCTCCTCGTCGGAGCGGATCCAGAGCCGGTTCTCTCGCCCGATGTCGCGCTCGAGCTCGACGGCCCGCTGCCACTCGCGTTCGGCCTCCTCCAGCCGCCCCTCGACGGTGTGGCAGAGCGTCGCCAGGTGCGCCTCGAGCGCGTCGATGATCGGGGTCACCGTGTCGCGCGCGCTCTCGTGCCGCGACATCGCGAGCGCACGCGTCAGCAGCTCCTGTCCCGGCGAAAGAAGCGCCTCGGACCGCTTCCGGGCAGGGTCGTCCAGACGCCGGTACATCGGCGGTTCGGGGATCTGGGCGAACCAGCCCGCCGCCTCGGTGCGCAGCCGTTCGAGCACCGAGTCCTCGGGCGGTCGTGGCATCTCGAGGGTGCGGGCGCGATGTCGCGCTGCGTCGAAGAGCTCCTGTGGCTGCATCGGTCACTTCATAGACGCCGGCGGGCCGGTCGGAAACTGGCGAGCGCATGTGCGTCGATGTACGAACGAACCGGAGGTTCTCCATGTTCGGGGTCATCAAGTTCGTCCTCTGGACCGCCTGCGCGGTGGGCCTGGGCATCTTCCTGGCGAAGGGTGAGATCGACGGGCGCACGCCCATCGAGCACGCGGAGCGCGCGTGGAAGCGCCACGAGGGCGGCCTGCGGAACGCGTTCGACGACGCGAAGGAGACAGTCTCGGAGAAGACGTCGAAGCGCCCCTCCGAGAAGTACTCGGACGATGAGCGCGCCGCGATCGACAAGCTGATCTCCAAGACGAAGAACTAGCCCGCTCCAGCTTCCCTCCGTTTCACCGGCTGCCTACTTTGTGGTCAGTGCGGCAGCGGAGGTCGGCGGTATGGCGAGGGTGTGGGCTGCGACGCTGGTCGCGGTTCTTGTGACCGCCTCTGAAGCAGGGGCGGGCAAGGCCGCAGAGACGCGATATTGGACGGAAGCGAAGCACGAGGAGGTGCGGACGGAGCGCTCGCGGATTGCGCAGGTCGCCCGCGCCTCGATGACCGCCGTCGTCTCCATCACCACGGTCCAGCCGCCCGAGAGCTCCAGTGAGCGGGACGAGGACCAGACGGGCCTCGGCACCGGGTTCGTCATCCACGAAGACGGCTTCATCCTCACCGCCGCCCACGTCGTCGACGGCGCGACCCAGATCCGGATCGGTGTGCTGAACGACGAAGGCTTCACCGAAGAGCACGAAGCGGAGGTCCTCGGCTTCGACAAGGCCACCGACTGCGCCCTGCTCAAGGTAGAGGTGGGCCGCAAGCTCCCGGTGCTCCCGCTCGGGACCTCTGCAGACGTGGACATCGCCGACTGGGTGGTGGTGATCGGCAACCCCTTCGGGCTCGGTCACTCGGTGTCCGTCGGCGTGGTCAGCTTCAAGGGCCGCACCGACGTCACCCCGACGGGCCTCGAAGGCTCGTTCGACTACATCCAGACCGACGCGGCCATCAACCCGGGCAATTCGGGCGGCCCGGTGGTCGACATCCACGGGAACGTGGTGGCAATCGCCAACGCGGTGAACGTGTCCGGACAGGGCATTGGCTTCGCCATCCCGATCGACATCGCCAAAGCGGTGGTGCCGCAGCTCATCCAGCACGGGAAGGTCCGCCGCGGCTGGGCGGGAATATCCATCCAGGACCTCACCCCGGAGATTGCCGCACGGTTCAAGACTCGGCGCGCCTACGGGATCCTCATCTCCGACGTGATCGACGGCAGCCCCGCGCAGAAGGCGGGCCTCAAACGCGGCGACGTCATCCTCTCCGTCGACGACGTGCGCACGCTCCACGCCGGCGCGCTCCGCTGGCGGGTGTCGAGCAAGGGCGTCGGCCGCAAGGTGAAGCTCGATGTCGATCGCGACGGCAAGCCGGTCAGCCTCGAGCTGACCCTGGGCGAGAAGCCGAAGGTGACGATGGAGCCGATCCCGCTCACCACCGAAGACGTGGAGCCGACGCGGCTGACCATCGGCGCCGCGGTGGACGACGTGGACCCGGAGATCGCGAAGGAGGCGGGACTCGCCGAACCCGTCGGCGCGCTCGTCGAAGAGGTCTTTCCAGGCGGCGTCGGCGCAGAGGCGGGCCTCGAGGAAGGCGATGTCGTGCTGAAGGTGAACCGGACGGAGATCGGCTCCCGCGACGCGCTCGTCCGCGCGCTCGACGATGTCCCGCAGGGCGAATGGGTGCGGCTGTACGTGCGGCGCGGGCTGGAAACGCGCGCACTCACCTTCCGGATGCCCTGACGGGAGGGGACAGGCTTGGTTGCTCGCAATTTTTGCGCCGGCACCCGGTGTTTCGATGGGACGAGGGAAGCCGCACGCTTGCGGCCGACCCCAGCGGGCGCTATGTAGGGCGCCCTTTTCCCCGGTTCGACAGGAGTTCCCGGTGGCTGACGAGAAGACGACTCAGAAGAAGACCTGGCGCACGTCGCGCGGTGTTGAAGGCGTTCACTGCGGCGTCGAAGGCTGCAAGCGCCCCTATCGTGCGAAGGGCTACTGCTTCTTCCACTACAAGAAGTGGCGCCAGGGCGAGCTGCCGCACACGCGCTACAAGACCTGCTCGAAGGCCGAGTGCAAGAAGCCGACGCTCCGCCGCGGCCTCTGCGAGCAGCACTACAACGAGGCGTACAAGAAGGAAGCGGCGGCCTAGTCGCCCCCTTCAGTCGGTTCGTTGTCTCGACGCCTCGGGAGCGGAGCACCGCTCTCGGGGCGTTCGTTTAGCACCCGCACCATTCCCGGGCGACTTCCTCCACCTCCCGGCCAGGCGTGCCGGGCGCGTAGATCACCGCGGCCGAGCTCGACAGCTTCGCGCACAGCGGCTCGCGCGAGGTGTCCCAGCTCGACGCGTCCCCCACCCTCAGGTGTCGCATGGAGATCTCGGTGCACGCGCCGCAGGCCGCCGATCGCAGCTCCTGTGAGAGCGTTTCGTCTGCAGCACGGCTCCGGAGCGCCGCCAGCTCGGCCTCGGTGGTCAATCGGCACCAGTCGGCTGCGTGCGCCCGATGGAAGAGCCGCGCGAGCGAGGCTGCCCGGAAGGCGCCCTCCGGGGAGGCATCGGCGGTGTCGGGCCAGGGCAACGCGGGCTCGAGGTAGGTCGCGATCGGCCCCGGGCCGTTCGCATACGCGCCGTTCGGCTTCGCCCCGAGGAACGTGCCAAGCCGTCCGCTCGCGAGCTCCGTGCCGGCGGGCCTGTCCTTCGCGACCACCCGCGAAACCGACACCATCCGCAGCAGCTCCAGTCGGAACCTGTTCTTCAGCGCGGAGGACACCTCCACCTCGCCCGTCCCCTTCGCCACCGTCGGGACCATCCAGCTCACCGTCTTGCCATCGAGCGGGAACTGGAGCTGTTGCCCCGCCAGGCGGAGCTGGATGCCCATCCCGGTCAGGATCGCCCGATTCGTCGCCCGCTGCCCGAAGCACCCGGGCCCGAGCGGATCCACCCGCGTCCATCCGGAGGTGCCGCTACGAACGGCGCCGTGAAGCTTCGCAGTGGCGTCGTACACCTCGAGCAACCCGGAGACGGCGCATGAATAGAACCGCTCCGACTGCGCGCTGCGCGTCGCGAGCTCACCGAGATAGTCGTCGCCAACGCCCGCGGCGTACATCCCGTCGGGGGTGACGAAGGCGACGTCCGGGTGCGGCGCGCACATCGCGTCGTTCACGTCATACGAGGTCCATTGCGGCAACCGCTGCAGGACGCCGCGCGAGCCGTGGATCATCCCGGACACCAGCGCGACGAGCACCGCGCGCTCACGCTGCCCCTCCGGGTTTGCGCCCTCGAACCCGGAGAGCTCGGGCGAGCCCCACCGCTCCCACATGTGCCCGGCGCTCCACGCATCCTGCAGGTAGTGCTGCCCGACCGCCTCGAGCGCCAGGGCCTGCTGCTCACACGCCAGGACGTAGGCCCTGAACCGCGACACGTCGCTCCCGAGCGCGTCGTGCAGCTGCCTGCACGCCCCCGCACGTTGCAGCGCGAGCACGTGATAGCGCTCGTAGAACCGCGCCGCCTGCGGGAGGAAGTGGTTCGAGTTCACCGGCCCCATGTGGGTCGCGAAGTCGTGGCACTTCTCCGCGTCGACGCCGACGCCCGGCAACGGACAGGTTTCGTGGCCCGTCGCCCAGTCCCACAGCGCATACGAGAAGTCGGGGAGCTGGGTGAGCTCGCCCAGGCTGAGCGTTCGGGTCTGCACCCGCGAGGCTTCGGTGAAGGGGGCCGGGATGAGCGTCGGCGCCGCCTCCGAACCGATCGGCACCTGCCCCTCCGCAGTGAAGAGCTCGAGGGTCATCGGCGCAGAGAGCGAATCAGGAAGTCCTCCCCGGATGCGCGCCTCCTCCCAGAGCAGACGGTGCTCATCGAGCGTGCCCACCCAGCGGTGACGCGCGGTGTTCGGACCGGAAGCCGGCTCGCAGGGGACGCCGGCCTTCGGGTCGAGGGACGCGGGGGCCAGCGACCGATCGGGGTATTCGACGCAGATCGACTCCCACGCCAGTGCGGGCGCTGCGACGAACAGGACTGCGACGAGGCTGGCGAGGAGAGCGTCCTTCGTCCTCATGGCGTCTCCCCCAACGCGGCGCGAACACCGGGGAAGCAGTCCGGCGTGGTGAAGAAGACCTTCTCCAAGGCCGCGACGGGCTCGGTGCCGTGCTTCCGCTCCGCGTCGAAGGCAGCGGCACAGGCCGAAGGACAGCAGTCCTCGCCTTCCTTCCAGGGTTCTTTCGTCCTGCAGGTGCGCGCACTGGCCACGCAGGCGTCGAGCGTGGTCTCCCCGTTCTCGTAACAGCCGGTCACCAGATCAGCGCAGCGCGCGACCGCGGTGATCGGGTCGTTCTGGGTGGGATTGATCGCCAGCTTCGAGCCCGCGACCTCGATGAGCTCCCACAACCCGCTCGCCGTCTTCGGCAGCCCCCAGGAGGAGGGATCGATGTTCGGGGGCTCGATGTCCGGCAGCTTCTCGACTGCGTCGCAACCCAGGACGAGGACGAGCGCGGCCAGCGGCAACAACCGGATCGTTCGGTGCACTCCGTTCTCCCGTGTGACGGCCCTGTTTCATCCGAACCTACCGGGCGAGCCCGGGTCAATCGGGGCTACCTGCCCACCTTTCGGTCGAGGTGGGTGAACGCGTTCATCCACAGCTCGGCCTCGCGCTGCGTCAGGTGCGCGCGGACCAGGGTGCGCCCCAGCTCGCGGAGGATGTGCTCCGGGGCCTCGGGGTTGAGGAACTGCGCGCGCAGCAGGACCTCCTTCATCCTCTCCTCGAGCGCGTAGAGCAGCTTGAGGTTCGCGCCTGGACCGACTTCGGGAAGCTCCTCCGGGCGACCCTCGTCCTCGCGGGCGCACAGGTAGAGGAACACCGCCGCGCTCTGCGCCAGGTTCATCGACGGCTGCACCGGCGAGGTCGGGATGAAGGCGATCTCGTCGCAGCGCTCCAGCTCCGTGTCCGACAGGCCGCGCTGCTCCCCTCCGAAGAGGAGTGTCACCCGTCCGCGAGCCGACTCGTCGGCCAGGCGCCTGGCTGCCTGCTCGGGCGTGAGCACCCGTCGGTTCCTGATCTGCGAACGTCCGGTCGTCCCGACGACGAATACGCTTTCCGACAGCGCCTCCTCCAGGGTGGGCACCCTCTGCACGCTCTGGAGGACGCCGGCCGCCCTCACCGCGACGCGCTCGGCGTGATCCTCCTCTTCGAGAGACCAGAGGTGTGGGTCCGACAGGTACAGTCGGTCGAGCCCGAAGTTCGCCATGAGGCGCGCCACGGCGCCGAGATTCTCGGGCAGGCGGACCTGGTGCAGGACCACGTTCAGATGTCCGCGAAGAAGACCCATTGGCCCCGAGTTTATCTGGCCCCTTCGCTGGGTCGTCTGTATATTCGCGTCCGATGCGCCCCCTCCTCGTCAGCCTGGCCGTCACGGCCTCGGTGTGGTTCTCCGCCTGTGGCGGCAGCGCCGTTCCCACCCGCTCGCTGACCGCACGGCAGGCGCTCACCCAGAGCGCAGAGATCCTCGAATTCGAGCCGGTCCAGGCGCGGCAGGACCTGTTCCGGGAGGTCGCCCGGATCTCGCAGCTCGAGGCCGGCCGGGAGACGCAGGACCCGGTGCTCTTCCCCATCATTCTGGACGGCCGGATGGTCGCGGCGCCCGCGCTGGACGCGCGCGCAGACCTCCTTGGCTCCCCGGACGCGGGTCAGCCTCACCAGCTCAATTTCGACGGAAGCGAAGGCTGGCCGGAGGATCGACGGGAGAGTCTGCAGGGCCTGAGCGAGCGCGAAGCAGCGGAGCTGGTCTCACGGACGTTGCTCACCTGGTGGGGCATCGACACCTCCACGGACATCCTGGTCGACCGCGCTTCCGGCGCCCCCTATGCGGCCGCGTACGTGGACGGAATCCTCCGGGTAAACCCCTCGCTGCTCTACCTGGCAGCTTCGATCGGTTCCACTTCCGTCCAGCCGTCCGTCCAGTAGAGTCCGCGACCTCTCATCTGTTGGAGGTCGTGTGATGTCCCGGTCGGTCCTGCACCAGCAGCTTCCCTTCACCCTGCGCCAGACGAACCTGTCTGCCCTGGGTCCGCTCTACCGCGGCAAGGTGCGGGACGTGTACACGGCGGGCGACCAGCTCGTCCTGGTCACCACCGACCGGCTCTCCGCCTTCGACCGGGTCCTCACCACCATCCCTTTCAAGGGCGAGATCCTCAACCGGCTGGCCGCGTTCTGGTTCGACCGGACGAAGCACGTGGTGAAGAGCCACCTGCTGGACGTGCCGGATCCGAACGTCGCCGTCGCGCGCCGCTGCCAGGCGATGCCCATCGAATTCGTCGTCCGCGGATATCTCACCGGCAGCCTCTGGCGCGACTACCAGAAGGGAACCCACACCGCGTACGGCGTGCCGTTCCCGGAGGGGATGAAGAAGGACCAGAAGTTCGAGCGTCCCGTCATCACCCCTTCGACCAAGGAGATCGGTGGCGCCCACGACGAGCCGATCTCCGAGAAGGAGATCCTGGCGCGCGGCCTGGTGAGCGAGCGCGACTGGCGGCGCTCCTGTGACGCGGCGCTGGCCCTGTTCGAGGAAGGCCAGAAGTGGGCGGCCTCGCGCGGGCTGATCCTCGTCGACACCAAGTACGAGTTCGGCACCCAGGGCGACGAGCTCTACGTGATCGACGAGATCCACACGCCGGACTGCAGCCGCTATTGGATCGCCGAGGAGTATGAGCAGCGCTTCACCGCCGGCGAGGACCAGCGGATGCTGGACAAGGAGAACATCCGGCAGTGGCTGATCAAGGAGGCCGGCTTCCATGGCCAGGGTGAGCCTCCGCAGATCCCCGACGACGTCCGGGTCGATCTTGCCACCAAGTACCTCACCGCCTACGAGCAGATCACCGGAGAGAAGCTTCAGCTCACGCCCGGCGATCCGACCGAGCGCATCGAGCGCAACCTCCGCGCGCGTGGTTTCCTGAAATAGGAGCGCGGCCGATGCGCGATCTCGTCGTCGTCAGCGATCTCCACATCGGTCGGGGGCGGAACCCGGAGACGGGCCGCTTCCACTCGCTGGAGAACTTCTTCTACGACGAAGACTTCCTGCAGTTCTGCCGGTATTTGACCCACGAAGCGAAGGAGCGCGGCAGGCCGCTGACCCTGGTCTTCAACGGGGACACCTTCGATTTCCTCCGGGTGGATCCGGTGGAGGCCTCGCAGAGGGTCGGTGGCCAAGAGCGCCCCGGCCCCACGCTGACGCCGGAGATCGCCGCGGAGATGGTCCGGCGGATGCTCGCGGGTCATCCCACGTTCCTCGACGGCATTGCCCACCTGCTCGACGAAGGGCACCGGGTCGTCTTTCTTCCCGGCAACCACGACATCGAGCTCCAGTGGCCGGAGGTGCAGGCCGAGATCCGCCGCGCCATCCTCGAGCGTTCCTCGACCTGGGACTCCCCGGGGCTCGAATTCCACCCCTGGTTCTTCTACGAGCCCGGCCGAATCTGGATCGAGCACGGGTGCCAGTACGACGCGGAGTGCGCCTTCCGCTTCCAGCTCCGCGGGGCCACCGACCGCGCGTCGGTGCGAGCGCTGGACGGCGACATGCCGCTGGGCAACTTCTTCCAGCGGTACCTCTACAATGCTTTCGGGCCGATCACCTTCATCGTCCCCAGCACCCGCGCCAACTTCCGCTACTTCCGGTGGCTGCTGTCGAACCGGCCTCGCCTGCTCGCGGGCGTGTTGGTGCGCAACGGTGTGTTCTCGCTCAAGCTCCTTCGCCGACTCTCGCAGAACGCCGCGAACGATCCCGGCGTGGAGGCCGCGCACCGCCACGAGCTGGAGCGGTTGGCGGAGGGGTCTGGGCTGGGTCCGAAGCTCCACGCCATCGAGCGGTTCAAGACGGTGCCGCCGAACCTGGCCCTGGCATCGCGCGCCTTCCTGCTGCCGCTCATCCGCCTGACGATCGGCGTCGCCTCCGGCGCGCTGGCGCTGGCGGCGCTCTGGTTCTGGTCCTTCCAGGCGATCGCCCAGCTTCAGGTCGCGTCAGGGTTCCGCACCCTGCTCTTCCTGATCATCCAGCTCCTCCTGCTGATCGTCGTCGTCAGCGGCGCGGTCTGGGTGGCCCTGCAGTCGCGACCGGACGTCCCGCCTCGTCCCCTCAGGCGCGCCGCGCAGCGGATCTCCAACCTGCTCAAGGTGCCGCTGGTCACCTTCGGGCACACGCACGACGAGGCGATCTGGCGACTCCCGAATGGGCAGGGCGAACCGGGCTGGTACTTCAACACCGGGACCTGGATCGCGGTGTTCACGCACGAGGAGCTCGTCCCGCGCGAGCGCGTGCAGCTCACCTTCCTCCGCGTTCGCGACGCGAAGGGCGAGCTGCTCCAGTGGAGCCCGGGGCGCGGGGCGCCCGCGCCGGTGGTCCTCCTCGACGAAGGCAGGCCGGCGATCCGGGAGATCCCCCGGGCCGCCTGACCGGGGCGCCGCTCAGCTTCCGAACACGCGGCGGAAGATCTCGTCCATGTGCCGCGTGTGGTAGCCGGTCGTGAAGCAGTCGGCGATCTCCTCGGGCGTCATCACCTTCAACAGATCCTGGTCCCGGGCGAGCGCCTCGCGGAACGGCACGTTCTCCTCATACATCCGCATCGCGTTGCGCTGCACGATGACGTAGGCCGCCTGCCGGTCCATGCCCTTCTTCGCCAGCTCGAGCAGGATGCGCTGAGAGTTCACCACGCCGCCCAGCAGGTCCAGGTTCTTCTGCATCTGCTCCGGGTAGACCCGCAGGTTCTCCATGAGCCCCGAGAACCGGTGGAGCATGAAGTCCGCGGTCACCGTGGCGTCCGGGCCGATCATCCGCTCCACCGAGGAGTGGGAGATGTCGCGCTCGTGCCAGAGGGGGACGTTCTCCATCGCGCTCACCGCGTAGCCGCGCAGCAGGCGGGCCAGGCCGGTGAGGTTCTCGGAGAGGATCGGGTTGCGCTTGTGGGGCATGGCGGATGACCCCTTCTGCCCCGGCGTGAACGCCTCCTCGGCCTCGCGGACCTCGGTGCGCTGCAGGTGCCGGATCTCCACCGCGAACTTTTCGATCGACGCGCCGAGCAGCGCGAGCGCGGTGAAGTACTCCGCGTGCCGGTCGCGCTGGATGATCTGGCTGGACGCAGGCGCCGGCTTCAGCCCCAGCTTCTTGACCGCGTACTCCTCGACCGAGGGCGGCAGGTGGGCGAAGGTCCCGACCGCGCCGGAGATCTTCCCGTACGAGATGACCTCGCGGGCGTGCACGATGCGGTCGCGCGAGCGGCGGAGCTCGTCGTACCAGATGGCCAGCTTGTGACCGAAGGTGATCGGCTCCGCGTGGATGCCGTGGCTGCGGCCGATCATCACCGTGTGCTGGTGCTCGAAGGCGCGCTTCTTCACCGCCGCCATCGCCCGATCCACGCCCTGGAGGATCAGATCCGCGGCATCGCGCAGGGTCATCCCCAGCGAGGTGTCGAGCACGTCCGACGACGTCATCCCCATGTGCAGGAAGCGCGCGGACGGACCGATGCGCTGCTCCATGAACGTAAGGAAGGCGATCACGTCGTGCTTCGTCGTGCGCTCGATCTCGTCGATCTTCGCGACGTCGTCGGCGTTGAAGTCGCCCGCCTTCGTCTGACAATCCACGAGGGCGTCGCGGGGCGCCAGGCCCTGCTCCACCATGCCCTCCAGCGCCGCCAACTCCACGTCCCGCCAGCGGCGGAGACGGGCTTCGGGGGTCCAGAGGGCCGCCATCTGCTCACGCGTGTATCTGGGTATCACGCCTTTGCGTGTGCCACAGCGGGGGCGGGGGATCTACTGGGGAGTGTGCGTCGGCAGTTGGCAGTTCGCAGTCAGCAGTCGGATGCGCGAGTGGGTCAGTGTGCGCCCGACTCATGCACACGGACGGTGTAGCCGTGCTTCGCGGCGTATTCGAGGATCTGGAGCGCCAGTCTCTCCGTGTTGCCGAGGCGACGTGCCGTCTCGAGATTCAGGGACAGGTCCAGCACCTCGGGCGCGGTGACTGCCAGGGCGCCGGGGTCGATCTTCTCGTGGACGATCCGATTGGCGAGGCGTCCGGCCTGCTGCCCGATCCCGGCGTAGCTGGGCGACAGCGACATCAACGCGCCCTCCTTCACCTGGCTGCCGGCGTGCCCCATCAGGGGCAACTTCTGCTCACGCGCGAAGTCGATGAGCCGCCGCACGAGCTCCGCGTTTCCAAGCGTCTTGTCGGCGATCAGCAGCAGCGCGTCGACCCGGTCCTTCGCCCCGGAGAGCACCCGGTCCAGCCGCGAGGCGCTGTCGATTTCGATGGGCACGACCACCACGCCCCGGGTCTGCGCCTCCTCCGCGGCCTCCGCCACCAGGGCCGCCGAATAGCGCGGGTCGTGCAGGATGCCGATGCGCCGACGCCCGGGCGCGACCGTGGCCAGCAGCGAGAGCTCGACCGAGAGCGCGTTGGTCAGCGCAATGCCCGTGACGTCCGGCCCCTCGAGGCCGTAGCGCTCGTACCAGGGCACCATCGTGAACAGGACGGGGACGTCTCGCAGCATCCTCCGCGCTGCGGTCGCGGCCTGGGGCCCCACTGCGAGCACCAGCGCGGGCGACCGCTTCTGCACGGTCTCGACGGCGTCGGCGATGCCCTGCTGGGAAGACGGCAGGGTGAGCTCTTCGACCTGGGCGCGCACCTCGGCGCTGAAGCCGGCCACGACGGTGTTGTAGGCCGCGAGGTTGGACGAGCGGACGACGACGACCCGGGGCAACTCTTCGGCGCCGGCGACGACGGGCAGCAGCACCAGCAGCGTGGCGAGCGCGCGCATCCTGCTCACGGTGATGCCGCGCAGCAGCGGAACCCGACGTCTGCGGACCGGGCTCCGGGGGAGCCGTTCTTGCGCGCCGAGCAGCGGCCTGCATGGTCGGGCATGGAGAACGACCCGCCTTTCTGGGTCCGATCCGCGTTCGCCGCGTAGGTCGACGACGTCCACTCGGCCACGTTGCCGGACAGGTCGGCGATCCCGTATCCCGAGCGGCACTTCCCCAAGCGTCCGGAGGTCGCGAGCGCACGGTCCTCGCCGAGCTCGTCCTCCGTGTTGCAGGTCGCCGCGTCGAAGGTGTTGCCGTACGGGAAGCGCATGCTCCCGGGCCCCTTGCACGCCTTCTCCCACTCATCCTCGGAGCAGAGCCGCCGGCCCCGCGCTTCGCAGAGCCGCTTCGCTTCGGCCCAGCTCACGTTCACCTTCGGCGTCGCGCCCCGCTTGTTGGGGTACTCGTACATGTCGATGCAGAAGGCTCCGACGGAGACCGTGCTCAGGTTCTTTTCGTCGAACCCCATCATCGGGTCGTCGCTCGCGGTCCCCATGCGGAACGTTCCCGCCGTCACGAGCCGCATGCCATCCGGGCACCCGGCCTTCTCCGGCGGGGCCGGCGCGATGGCGGCGGCGAGCTGGGTCTCTCTGCGGT
Organism: Myxococcaceae bacterium; assembly: GCA_049589315.1. GTDB lineage: Bacteria > Myxococcota > Myxococcia > Myxococcales > Myxococcaceae > JBAWAM01. The sequence continues at coordinate 256 of JBAWAM010000514.1, read as the reverse complement.
TCTCGACGGTCTCCTCGACCTTCGGCGGCTCCGGTGGAGGCGCAACCTCTTCCGTCCTGTTCGCCGCCTCGATGATTCCCGCGTCTTCGGCCGCGCGCGGGTCCTCCACCTTCACCTCTTCGGCGACGATGGCGGGCTTCGGGGGCGGCGCTTCCTGCGCAGGGACGACCACGACGGGCTGCTGCGGCGGCGCCGGGGCGCGGGTGCGACCGAGCAGCCAGTACCCACCTGAGGCGCCGAGCCCCAGGCCGGCGAG
>JBAWAM010000513.1:0-2675 GCA_049589315.1 Myxococcaceae bacterium | reverse complement strand
ACGGGCAGCTCGGGGATGGGAACACGAGCAACGCGGCCCAGCCGGTGAACGTGATCTGGTAGGGGGGCTACTTTTCCCAGGCCTCTCGCGCGACGAACGCAGCCACGCGGCTCCGCACGTCGTCACGGATCTCGCGCACACGCTCCATGGGCTTGCCCTTCGGATCCTCGAGAGCCCAATCGTCGCGACGCGCGCCCGGGACAAAGGGGCATGCGTCTCCGCACCCCATGGTGATCAACCAGGAAGCGCCTTCCGCCAGCTCGGGGGTGAGGCGCTGAGGCCGGACGCCGGTCAGGTCCACGCCCTCCTCGCGCATCGCCTCGAGGACCTCGGGGTGGACGCGATCTCCCGGTTGGGTGCCCGCGGAAAGCGCGCGCGCCCTGGTCGGGTCGGCCAGGAGGTTGAAGAACGCGGCGGCCATCTGTGAGCGGCCCGCATTGTGGACGCACGCAAAGATGATGGTCCGCATCAGCGGGCTCCTTCCGACGTGGAGGTCGATTCGATGGTGGGACCGCATCCGGGCACGACGCCGCTCCTGGGCAGGACCGGACCCTCGTCGGCCGGGAAGAGCCGGCGCTTCAGCCACAACGACAGGTACACCAGCGCAATGAGGGCGGGGACCTCGATCAGCGGACCCACCACGCCGGCCAGCGCCTCACCCGAGGAGAGCCCGAAAACGCCGATCGCCACCGCGATGGCCAACTCGAAGTTGTTCCCCGCAGCGGTGAAGGACACCGAGGCCGTCTCCTCGTACGAGAAGCCCAGCCGTTTGGAGGCGACGAAGGCGATCACGAACATGATCACGAAGTACAAAAGCAGCGGGATCGCGATACGCAGCACGTCCATCGGAAGACGGGTGATCTTGTCGCCCTGCATCGCGAACATCAGGACGATCGTGTAGAGCAGCCCGAGCAGGGCGGTGGGGGACAGGCGCGGCAGGAACGTGTGCTCGTACCAGTCCTCTCCCTTCCAGCGGACCAGCACGACCCGGGTCAGCGCGCCGGCAAGCAATGGAACGCCGAGGAAGATCGCGACACTCTTCCCGATGGACCACATGGACACCTGGAATGTGGTCGCGTCCGCGCCGAGCCACGACGGGATCGCGGTGATGAACAGCCAGCCGAGGAACGAGTACATGAAGATCTGGAACAGGCTGTTCAGCGCCACGAGGACGGCGGCGACCTCGTTGCTGCCTTTGGCGAGCATGTTCCAGATCAGCACCATCGCGATGCACCGCGCGAGGCCGATGAGGATGAGTCCGGTGCGGTAATGCGGCAGATCCGGCAAGAGGAGCCAGGCGAGCCCGAACATCAACAGCGGCCCTACGATCCAGTTGAGGACCAGCGAGGTCGCGAACAGGCGGCCCCGCGCGCGCAGGCGCCCGAGCTCGCCGTACTTCACCTTCGCCAGCACCGGATACATCATCCAGAGCAGCCCGATGGCGATGGGCAGGGACACGGTGTCGAGCTTCACCGTATCCAGGCGCGCCCCGAGGTCCGGGAAGAGTCGGCCCAGGGCGATGCCGATCCCCATCGCGAGGAAGATCCAGACGGGGAGAAGGCGATCGAGCAGCGAGAGGCTGCCGACGACGGATTTCATGGGAGCTGTAGATGTCATGCTTGTCTCAGTCGACCGTCTGCTCGTTCATCGTCGATGGACGATATTTGAAGCAAAAAAAGAGCCCTCACATGCCCGCGACGAGGACCTTGAGCCGACGCATGATGCGTGGATCGATGCAGTAGCAGACGCGAGGACCATCGACCTCGCCACGGATGAGCCCCGCCTCCTTCAGGATCTTCAGGTGCTGCGAGACGGTCGACTGGGCGAGCGGCAGCTCGTCCACGATGTCTCCGCAGACGCAGCTCGTCCGGCGGGTGAGAATCCGGAGGATCTGCACCCGCGCCGGATGACCGAGGGCCTTCGCCAGTCCGGCCAGCTCCTCATCTGCTTCCTTGCCCTCGATGGGACGGAGGTCGGGCTCGGCGCTCGTCGGGGGCGGGTAGCACACCTTTCCGGAGGGTGTCTCGTTCATCGTAGATAGACGATAGATACGAACATCGCCCCTGTCACCCTGTTCTTCCGTGGGGTACGGCCCGGAGCGGCCACAATGGGGACAGGTGCAATGTCTTCAGCCGGTGTATAGAGCCCTCGCATGGCTGATACCCCTGAGACCGATCCCCTTCGAAAGCGCCTCGAGGACCTGGAACGTCAGGCCGAGCTCGGCGGCGGCGAGGACCGCATCGCCAAGCAGCACGAGGCCGGAAAGCTCACGGCCCGCGAGCGCATCGACCTGCTCCTCGACCCGGGCAGCTTCACCGAGCTCGACAAGTTCGTCACCCACCGCGCCACCGAGTTCGGCATGGGCGCGAAGAAGATTCCGGGCGACGGCGTGGTCACCGGCTACGGCACGGTCGAGGGCCGCAAGGTCTTCGTGTTCGCCCAGGACTTCACCGTCTTCGGCGGATCGCTCTCGGGCGCCTACGCGCAGAAGATCTGCAAGATCATGGACCTGGCCACGCGGGTCGGGGCACCGGTGGTCGGCCTGAATGACTCGGGCGGCGCGCGCATCCAGGAGGGCGTGGAGAGCCTCGCGGGCTACGCCGACATCTTCCTCCGCAACACGCTGGCCTCCGGCGTGGTGCCGCAGATCTCGCTCATCCTCGGCCCCTGCGCGG
>JBAWAM010000512.1:0-1789 GCA_049589315.1 Myxococcaceae bacterium | reverse complement strand
CCTGTGACCCGGATTACCAGTCTTACCATTGGCTATTTCCAAGAATACTCAGTCTCCGTCACGATTTCCCCTTTGCACCCCCTGGCCCAGGCTCGATCCGAGGTGCGGGGCCGTCGGTCGGCTGATCGGGAGAGGTGATCCCGCTGATGGTGCCGGTCGCAAGCTGCCCGGTCGCGCTCGTTGGGATGCGCGTTGGTCCGCTTGAGCTGTCGTGAGAGGAAGTGGGACGGACGTGGCCTGGCAGCCATTACGCGAGGAAGGCGGGGAGTTCCTCGTCTTGCAGGGTCACCAGCAGATCGCGTATCCGCTGCATGGTGCGGCGCCACGGTTGCGGTCGCCGGTCCTTCTGCTTCGCTGCGGCGCGCAGAGTCGCTACCAGGTTGTAGGCCAACGCGCGCAGCCAGCAGACGACTTCGATGGAGCGTCGAGAGAGCTGACACGGCTGGCGGTCGTCCTCTTCGAACATCACGTCCATCGTCCAGTGACGGTTGTTCTCGATGCCCCAGTGCAGCCGTACGAGTTGCAGCTTCTGGGTGGGCGACAGCTTCCGCGGCGGCAACGAGCTGATGAAGTAGCGCACCTCGGTCGTGCGCTCCCCCGCGTCCGATACCGTCTCCTGCTCGATGCGCCAGAGCTCCTGCGCGCCGTAGATGCCGATGCCGCCCACGACATCGCTCACGACCTGGGTGCCCAAGGTCCGGGTGACCGTGGCGCCGTTGCGACGCTCGGTCGTCGCGACCCGGGCCGATGCGCTCAAGGAGCGGAAGACGTGCTCGGCGAGCCCGAACAGCCGCTGCTGGTTGCCCTTCACCGTGAACACGAAGTGCTTTCCGAGTCCCCGAATGAGCGCGGCGTTCTCGCGGCACATTAGTCCGGCGTCACCAGTGACGATGTCGAACATCGAGTGGAATGCCACGGCCACGCGGCGGACCATCTCGCGGAGCGCAGGGGACTCGCCCGACTTCTCCCGGATGAGTTGGAGGTCGACGCAAGGACGCACCGAGGACGACACCAGCACTGCGTTCAGCATCGCGAGCGACGAGAATACGAGTCCGTTCTCGGTGTGCATCTCCTTGGCGCCTTCGATGCTCTTCCAGGCGCTCGACCAGACGCTCTTGCCGTCGAAGCTCAGGACTCCGAACGGGAACAGGTCGTTCGTCACGCGCTTGCCGCGCCAGAGCGTCTTCACCTGGGTCATCAGCGTGTTCCGCAACCCGGCGACCGTATGGCTGCTGAGAAGCATGAACAGGGTCGTGTCCGAAACGGCCCGGCGAAGGCCGAGAGCCGACCGGGCCGCCTTCCTGAGGTCTGCCGACAACTCCTCGACCCGGCGCAGCGTCGACAGGCCCGACGCGAACCCCAGGACGAGGAGGTTCAGCAGCCCGTGATGTTTGTGGCGACGCCCCCTGCGGTCTCTCGGGTCGGCTACTTCTGAATCCCACTCAACCCGACAGCGCTTCACCGCACGGCCGAGTTGCCCTCCGGTCTTCGCCATGATCATCTACTCCTGCGGCTTCCGCGTCATACGGTTTGGGCCGCGCCAAGGGTGGGGGGGCTGCCAGGCCCCGCCCGCCCACTTTCCTCCGCAGAAGGTGATCGAATCGGGCGCGCAGAAGTTGTGCGGGCTGGATCAGAAATCGCCCGCGGACGGCCGCTCGAACGTGCGCGCCGCGCGAAAACAACCTCACGCCGACAGGAGCGCTCAACCCAGCGAAGATGCTGGGGAACTCACGCCCGCGGAGCGGAACCTCGAATCAAGCCTGCCTGCTGCCAAACCTAGGAGGAAGAA
>JBAWAM010000511.1:0-4083 GCA_049589315.1 Myxococcaceae bacterium | reverse complement strand
GCGGGGAGTGGAGGAGGCGGTGGCTGCGGTGGACCGTCGTTCGGAATCTCCGGCAACTTCCTCGGGCCCGCGAACTACACGGCGAAGAACACGGCGACCGCGCCTCCGGCGTCGGCGGGCGGAGATCCCGGTGCGGGCGGCGCTTCTCCAGCGGGATCGACGTCGACCGGTCGGTCCGGTTCGGCAGGGGTGGTCGGTGCGTTGCGGAGCTTCTGAGGCGGCCATGAGAGTTCGCACGGGACAGAGTTGGGTGCTCGCGCTGGCCGTTTTCGTTCTCGGCTTCGGCGTGCTTTCGGGGTGCGGACGGTCGGGACCGCTCGCGGATCGACCGCGCGCGTGCGTGTTCGATCGCGACTGCCCGGACGGCCTGCGTTGCGTGAACGGCCAGTGCGCCGAGGTGAAGGACGCGGGCGGACGGCAGGGCTGGAAGCAGTTCGGCGAACCTTGTGAGCACACCGACGAGTGTCTGAGCGGATATTGCCTCGGGGGGCCGCGCGGCGCGTTCTGCTCGATGCCCTGCGACGGCGAGTGCCCGAGCGGTTTCGACTGCAAGGTCGTCCCCGATCCTTCGGCGGCCGACACAATCGACGCGGGCGTCGTGGCCCAGGTTGCGTTGTGCGCGCTCCCCCAGCCGTTGTTGTGTCAGCCCTGCGCGCAGGACTCCGAGTGCGGCGCGAGCGGCGGCGATCACTGCCTCCCTTCGGAGTCGGGGCTCCACGGGTTCTGCGGACAGGACTGCACGTTCGAGGCGTGCCCTGACGGGTATGCGTGCACCGACTCGCCTCGAGGGCGGCAGTGCTCGCCGATCGGACAGACCTGCGATTGCACGCCGGATACCGACGGACGACTTCGCGGCTGCGCGACGACCAACGACGTCGGCACCTGTTACGGCTCGCAGGTCTGCTCGTCGGATTCCGGGTGGGGGACCTGTTCGGCGCGCGAAGCGGTGGTCGAGGACTGCAACGGCGTCGACGACGACTGTGACGGGCGGGTCGACGAGGACCTCCCCGCGAAAACCTGCACGCGCACCGGCGCCGTGGGCACCTGCACCGGCCCCGCGACCTGTCAGGGCGCCGCCGGATGGCGATGTGACGCCCCCACGCCGGCGAGCGAGTCGTGCAACTACGTCGACGACGACTGCGACGGGACCGTAGACGAGAGCTTCGCCGACTCGGCGGGGCGCTACGTCCAGCCGCAGCACTGCGGAGGATGCGGGAACGACTGCGCCGTGCTCATCGCCAACTCCACCGCCACCACGTGCGAGCTCGAGGCTGCGGGCGCGCCGACCTGCCGCGTGCAGCAGTGCGCGACCGGGTTCTTCCCGAGCCCGGACGGGCGTCAGTGCCTGAAGCTCGCGGACTCGCTGTGCCGGGCGTGCGTGGAGGACTCCGACTGCGCAGGGCCCGGCAGCCGGTGCGTGTCCCTCAACGGCGAGCGCTTCTGCGCCCGGGACTGCGGCCCCGGCTCTGCGTTCCCCGCTTGCCCGGGCGGGTACGTGTGCAGCGCGACCGCTTCCGGGCAGCAGTGCGTCCCCGCGAATGGCACCTGCCAGTGCACCGCCCAGCAGCTCGGGAACACCCGGTCGTGCAACGTACAGACCTGCACCGGGTATCAGACCTGCGCCAACACCGCCTCCGGTCCGGCGTGGTCCGGGTGCGACGTGGACTCGTTCAACCCCGAGCAGTGCGACGGCGTGGACAACAACTGCAATGGCCAGGTCGACGAGGGCTTCCGCAACACGGCCACGGGCAAGTACCAGGCCACCGAGCACTGCGGCTTCTGCAACAACGACTGCAGCAAGTACTGGTCGCCGACCCTGCAACACACGACTGGCATGTGCGACACGGTGCCGACCGTCCCCGTCTGCAAGATGGGCGCGTGCACGACCGAGGTGGTCGGCGGAACTACGTACGAGTGGCGCGACGTGAACGGCGACACCGAGGACGGGTGCGAGTGCCGGCGCGTCCAGGGGAACACAACCCTCGATCAGCCCGAGGAGCTCGCGCCCTTCGTCGACGAGAACTGCGACGGCATCGATGGGGTGATCGGGAATGCCCTGTTCGTGTGGGCCGGGGCGAGTCCGGGCGGCAGCGGCTCCCTGTCGACGCCGTTCCGGACGATCAGCGACGCGCTCGCCGCGTTCCCCACGTCCGGTAAGGAGTACGTGCTCGTGGCCGAGGGCACCTACTCCGAGAATCTGTCGGTGACCGACGGAATGCGCCTGTATGGCGGTTACGCGCGCGACTTCAAGAAGCGCGATCCCGTGCTGCACACGTCGACCGTCCAGGGCGTGGTTCCCGCGGGTGGGAGTGCGGCACAGGCGGCGGTGCACATCCGGAACGCAGGGCAGGCCACCGCGCGGACCGTCGTCGCCGGGTTCTCCATCCGCGGCGTGGACCAGGTCGCGGCGCCCCCGGACAACGCGGACGGCGCGGCGAGCGTGGCGATGCTGCTGGAGAACGCCGGAGCCAACGCGCGCGTGGTGAACAACGAGATCGTCGCCGGGCGAGGCGGTCGCGGCGGTCGAGGGACGAGCGGCACCCAGGGGTTCGGGCGGCAGAGCTCCACCGAGCTCAATGGTCGCAACGGTCAGAACGGAGGCGCGCAGCGCGCTCCGTGCCCCGCCGGGTTCGGACGTCCAGGCGGAGTGGGGGGCGTGAACAGCAGCTGCTCTGCCGCCAGCGCCATACCCGGTGGCAGCATCGTGTGCCCCTCCTTCAACTGGAACAGCAATCCCATCTCGGGGGCGCAGACGCAGTATCCGGCGGGCTCCGGCTTGAACGGGCAGGGCGGTCGGGACTGGAGCTTCGACCAGATGAGCTTCTCGAACGGTCTCGACTCGTGCTCGCACGTGACCGAGTCCGGGTTCCCGTCGAACATCCAGAGTCATGACGGGCAGGACGGCGAGGCCGGCGCGGACGGGAACGTCGGTACCGGCGGCGCAAGTGCACCTGCGCGTGCACGCTTCGGAACCATCGTGAATGGGCGCTGGGTTCCTTCGCCTTTGAAGGGAACGTCGGGAGGCGGGGGCGGATTCGGAGATGCCGGCGGTGGCGGCGGAGCGGGTGGCGGAACCGCCCATCTGTCCGGAGGCCCGTGCCCCCTGTTCGAGTTCGGCGCGACCGGCGGTGGCGGAGGCGCCGGCGGCTGCGGAGGAGTGGGCGGACTCGCGGGCAGCGCAGGCGGTGCCTCGATCGGCGTGCTGGTCGTGCTCCCGAATTCGCCGGGCCGTCCGCAGATGCCCGCCATTGAAGGGAATCGGATCCAGCGAAACCTCGGCGGTGACGGAGGGAACGGCGGCTTCGGCGGGGCAGGTGGATTGGGCGGCGCCGGCGGTTTCGGCGGCGGCAATACCACCTGGAGCGGGTCGACCGCGGGCAAGGGCGGAGAGGGCGGCAACGGCGGAGCAGGAGGAGGCGGCGGCGGTGGCGCGGGCGGGCCTTCGTACGGAATCCTCGCCTACCGTGGGAGCGGCACTGACTGGCCGAACCAGAACGTGTTCCTTACCTCCGGGAGCTCGGCCACCGGTGGGAAGGGCGGGACCGGCGGGAGCTCGTCCGGAAGCGGGAGCGGCGGCAACGGCGCGGACGGCGCATCGGCGAACCTGATGACCCTGGTGCCCTGCAGCGCCGGGTGCCCGGCCTCGACCGTGTGCGACCCCAACGGGGTCTGCGTTCCGCAGTAGAATGCCGCGCTCGATTTGATGGGAGGGCGGGGAATGCGTCGGTTGCTTCTTGGCTGTGCGGTGGCGGGGTTTGCGGCGGCGGTGATTTCGTCGTGCAAGAGCGACACGTGCTCGAGCGAAGCGGATTGCCCTTCTGGCGCGTATTGCGATCTTGAGATTGGACAGTGCTTCGTGCGGTCCGCCGAGGACGCTGGTCATCACGGTGATGCGGGCGTCGAGGACGGCGGGGCCGGTGATGACGATGGTGGAACGACGGACGCGGGTAATGGCGTCGTCGTCGACCGTTCGAAGCTCATTTGCTCGTACGACGGTTGGTGCTGGGAGAATCCGCTACCGGTGGGGGCGAGTCTGCGCGCGGTGACGTACGCGAACTCCGGACCCGCCGTGATGGTCGGGGA
>JBAWAM010000510.1:0-9870 GCA_049589315.1 Myxococcaceae bacterium | reverse complement strand
TGGACATCGCGACGCTGCAGGCGGCGTACGATGGCCGCAACTAATCACTGCTCCAGCAGGTTGCAGGCGAGCCGATCACCGCCGTCACACGCCTGTCGGAACCTCGCCGCTGCGGCGGTGTTGTCCTCACGGTGAGCGCGCGGCCCGGCCGATCCCCAGCTTCTGCATCCGGCTCTGCAGCGTCGACGGCTTGAGCCCGAGGAGCTCCGCGGCGCCGCCGCTGCCGTAGATGCGGCCGCGGGTCATCGCCAGCACCTCTTCGATGTGGTCCCGCTGCACCTCTTCGAGCGTCCGCACCCGGGTCGACTCCGTCGGCAATGCCGGGCCGCGAAGCACCGGCGCTGCCTCTGCCGCGGAGTCCGCGACCTCCGGCACGTCCAGCACCTCGGGCCCCAGCACGCGCTCTGTCGACAGGATCGTCGCGCGCTCGAGCACGTTCGCCAGCTCCCGGATGTTCCCGGGCCAGTGATAGCGGCGCAGCTTCGCCAGGCCGTCACGCCCGACCCGCCTCCCCACGCGTCCTGTCCTGCGGGCGACGTCCTTGAGCAGCACCTCACAGAGCAGCGGCAGATCCTCGAGCCGTTCGCGCAGCGGCGGCAGCCGGAGCGGGAACACGTTCAGGCGGTAATAGAGGTCCTCGCGGAATCGGCGTTCGCGGATGGCGCGCTCGAGGTCCACATGGGTCGCCGCGATGATCCGCACGTCGACCTTCACCGAGCGGTCGCTGCCGACCGGCTCGAAGCTCCCCTCCTGGAGGACGCGCAGCAGCTTCGCCTGGAGCTCGTGCGGCAGCTCGCCGATCTCGTCGAGCAGGAGCGTCCCGCCGTTCGCCATCTGGAACCGACCGGGGCGATCGCGGCTGGCGCCGGTGAACGCGCCCTTCACGTGCCCGAACAGCTCGCTCTCCAGCAGCCCCGCGGGGATGGCGGCGCAGTTGATCGTCACGAACGGGTGTTCTGCGCGCGGGCTCCACTGGTGCACGGCGCGCGCGAGCCGCTCCTTCCCGGTGCCGGTCTCGCCCAGCACGAGCACGGGCGTGTGCGTCTGCGCCACCTGTCTGGTGCGCCGGGCGAGCTCGCGAACGGACGCGCTGCGGCTCGTCTCGAGCACCGCACCTTCGCCGCCGCGGAGCTCCTCCTCGAGCAGCCGCGCGTGGGCGTGGTCCTGCTGATGCAGTCGCTCCAGGGTGATCTTCTCGCCCGCGTTCTGGATGGCGATGGCCAGGATCTGTCCGTACACCTCCACCAGGTTCACCACCGTCTCGGGGTAGGTTTCGCAGACCTGCCGATCCAGCGTCAGCACGCCGTAGCACTGGTCGCCTGCGCAGAGCGGCACCACCATGCACGAATGCCCGGGTGGAAAGCCGATCACGTCGTCAAACGGATCGCCCTCCCCGTGCGCGTGGTCGACCGCGGTGAAGGCCCGGGCCCGTCGCGTCTCCAGCGCCTCGCGGATGCTGGGGAAGTCCGAGAGCGACAGTGTGTGGCCCTTCACCCGTTCGTCGGCGAGACGCCCCCGCGCCGCGCGAACGACCAGTTTCGAATCACGCAGGACAAAAATCGTTGCCAGATCGTAGGGCGCAATGCGAGCCAACCAGTCCAATCCGCGGCGGAGAAGGTCCTGCAGCGCGTCCTCCGTCGCGGCCAGCCGGACGAACTCTCGGAGGTCTTGCGTGAGGTCGACCGGAGGTGGGGGTTCAACGGGGGACATACGAAAAAGCTACGGCCGCGACACCGAAATATCAATGCACCGTCCCACCGGAATATCGGTATAAACACCGGCTGTTCGGTGGCTGGAACCGACATTCGAAGGGGGCCCCGGGGAGTTCACGGGGATCCCCGTGTGGCACGGGAGGTGCTTATAGGCCTCCCAGAACGCAGCAACGCAGCTCATCACACCCGAAGGAGCACAGCATGATCACGATCGGTACGAAGGTCCCCTCGTTCAATCTGAAGGCAGTCAAGGGCGGCAAGATCACGAAGGGCAGCGAGTTTGTCGACGTCACTGAGAACACCGCCAAGGGCAAGTGGCAGGTCCTGTTCTTCTGGCCGATGGACTTCACCTTCATCTGCCCGACGGAGATCGCGGAGTTCGGCCGTCGCTACAAGGACTTCACCGACCGCGGCGCCGAGCTCTTCGGCTTCAGCACGGACACCCACTGGGTCCACCACGCGTGGCGGATGCAGCACCCGGACCTCAAGGACATCCCGTTCAACATGGTGGCGGACACCCGCAAGGAGCTGACCCAGGCGCTGGGCATCGAGCACCCGGACGGGGTCGCCTACCGCGCGACCTTCATCGTCGATCCGGACGGCATCATCCGCTGGGTCCAGGTGAACGACCTCTCCGTCGGCCGCAACGTCGACGAGGTCCTCCGCGTGCTCGACGGGCTGCAGACCGACGAGCTCTGCCCGTGCAACTGGAAGAAGGGTGAGGCGACCCTCGGGGCGGCCTAGTCATGCAAGCGATCGACGCTCTCCGCGAGCAGCTCCCGGATGCTGCGCGTGACATCAAGCTCAACCTCCAGTCGGTGCTGACCAACGGGACCCCCAGCCTCACCCCCGCTCAGCGCTGGGGGGTGGCGATCGCCTGCGCCTATGCGGCGCGGAACGACAAGCTCCGGGACGCCATCCTCCAGGACGCGGAGGCCACGCCCGAACTGCGGGAGGATGCGAAGGCAGCCGCCATCCTGATGGGGATGAACAACGTCTACTACCGGTTCCGTCACATGATCGGGAAGGAGACGTACTCGGACAAACCGGCGCGTCTGCGGATGCTCCGGTTGGCGCAGGTGGCCACCAACAAGGCGGACTTCGAGCTGCTCTGCCTCGCGGTGAGCGCCATCAACGGCTGTGAGACCTGCGTGCAGGCCCACGAGAAGGTCGTGCTGGAAGGCGGCCTCTCCGACGAGCAGGTGCACGACGCCATCCGCATCGCGGCGACCCTCCACGCCGCGGCAGTCGCGCTCGAGGTCTAGCGTCACACGACGTATCGGGTCGAAGGCCCCGCTCCCTTTGTGGAGTGGGGCCTTCTGCTTTTCGTCGTCAGAGGTGGAGCTGCAGCGGCACCGGCTCGCCCAGCAGCTCCGACAGGTCCAGCGCGTCCATCAGCGCGTGTCCGTGGAGATCGTTGTTGAAGTACACCCACGCGGCTGCCCCGCCGTCGGACCAGGCGCGCAGCTCGCGCGCCCACGGCGTCAGCGCCCGCTTCCCGTACCGCCCCGAGTACTTCGCGGTGTTTCCGTGGAACCGTACGTAGCGGAACCCACCCGTCGCGCGCGGAGGGCGCCGATCCACCAGGTCGTGCTCGCAGAACGCGGCCCCGAATCGATCGAGCACGCGGCAGACGTCCTCCGTGTACCAGGCGTCCGCGCGGAACTCGAACACGTGTCGGGCATGCCGCGGCAGGAGCCCGAGGAAGTCCTCCAGCCGCCCGGTGTCGACCTTCTTCATCTGCGGCGGGAGCTGCCACAGGATGGGCCCCAGCTTCCTGCCCAGCCGGTTCACCTGGTCGAAGAAGCGGGTCACCCCCTCGCCGGAGTCCAACAGGCGCTTCATATGGGTCAGAAACCGGCTGCCCTTGCACGCAAAGCGGAAGCCTGTGGGCGAGTCCCTGCGCCACCTCTCCACCGCCTCCGGCGTCGGCAAGCGGTAGAAGGTGTTGTTCAGCTCGACGGTCCGGAACACGCGCGCGTAGTGCTGCAGCCACAGGCGCTGCGGAACGCCCTCGTAGAAGATGCGCGCCCAGTGCGGATACACGTACCCGCTGGTGCCCAGCCAGATCATCCCCACAACGGTGAGCCCGGCCAGACGGGAACGCAGCCCCGAGCGTCCCTGTCTGCCGGTCGGGTCAGCACACATGCGTCTTCAGTGCGCGTGCGGGTGCGTCCGCTCCTCCTCTTCGAGGTGGCGTCGCAACAGGGCCCGCGTGCTCGCCTCCTCCTCCACCCGCCTCTGGCGCCGCCTCACCAGCCCCTGCTCCTCGTCCACCAGCCAGAAGAGGACGCGCAGGAAGCCGGCGAGCACCGTGACCAGGATCGAGGCCAGGAACCACTCGATCACGCTCGCCAAGGGAGCCCAGGCGACGGCAACCCGTATCGGGTACAGCCCGGTCAAGGGGACGAGCGCGAACGCGAGCCAGTGCGACACGCACCATGGGCAGGAGACGAGGTAACCCGTCCACGTCTCCTTCCCGCCGAGCTTTCGCCGGAGCGGCTCGCAGATGCGTTCACGCGAGATCGTGTGCGAAAGCCCCATCACCACCGCAGAGACGGCGAGAAGCTGAGCGAGCGTGTCGATGGAGCACCTCCGGCACGAGACTCGACATGACTGCCGCGCACGGCAAGGCGATGCTGTGTATCCAAAGGAACCACAGCAGGCATGCAGTGCGAGGAGAGGAACGCTCGATCTCCCGAGTGGGTTCGCTGGTAGGTTCGCCCCCCATGTCGGAAGACCGGATCAAGCCCTCGCTTCGGAGCGTGCTGGCCGTCGATGACGAGCCCGACGTGACGCAGCTCATCTCACGCGTTCTCGAACGTGCCGGCTACGACGTCCGCACCGCCGCCAGCGCGGAGGAGGCGATCGCGTTGATCGATGAGCGCCCCGCGGACCTGCTCATCGTCGACAAGAATCTTCCGCGCATGCACGGGTTCGAGCTCGTGCGCCAGGTCCGCGCCCGCTTCCCCAACCTTCCGGTCATCATCATCACTGCCGCGCCCGAACCGTTCGCCCCGATGCAGGAACGGATCGACGGCTACCTGGCCAAGCCATTCCGCAGCCTCGCTGCGCTTCGGGAGACCGTCGCGGACGCGTTCGAACGCAACCGGGTCGCGCAGGAGCGGCAGGATCTGCAGCGGCGACTCAACGAAGTCGTCGCGCAGCTCAACCACGCCCGCAAGACGCCCTGACCTGACGTCAGCGCTTCTCCAGCACCTGCTCGCGCTCGGACAGGATCTGCGCCGCGCCGCCGTGTAGCCGCACCCATCCTGCGGTGTGCTCGGTGCGCGCGAACGTGTCGCTCCCCGCCTGCGCGAGCTCGACGAAACCGACCGGCTTCTCCCCGCGCAGGTACTCGACGCGCAGCTCGATCTTCGGTTCACCCGCCGCCGGATTCTCGCCGCGGGCCAGCACCTCGATCCCGGTCAGCCGCCAGAGCTTGTCGTGCCAGTTCGTCGCGAACTCGTCCGGAGCCCCCTGCCCGTCTTCAGGCGCCCACTTGTCACCGGACTTCACCAGCCGGCGCTCGCGATCACCCGAGCGAATCTGCAACCCATCGAACTCCGGCAGGTTGAAGGTATGCAGCCTGCGATCTACCAGGCGGCTCGAGGCGAACTCCAGGTCCGAGATCAGCGTCGCTTGCGCGAGGAACACGGCGCCATCCGCGTCGTTGCGCAGGTAGGGCGATCCCACGCCCTGCGTGGCCTGGGACAGGGTGAACCGTCGGGTGCCCGTTCCGGTGACCACCTCGAGCTGACGCTTGCTGCCGGTGAGCCCCACCTCGTCGAGCTTCTCCGGCGAGAGCACACCGAGCGCCCTCGCTGCCTCCAGGGGCGCGAACCGCTCCATCAACTTCTCCGCGGACTCGTTCCCCTTGTACTCGCGCGCCTTGCCATCGGTCGTCGGCTCCGGCGGGGTCGCAGCGGCCACGGTCGTCCCCGCGTCGGCGCCCGCGACGGCCGGTTTGGGCGGAGGCGGCTTCTCCGTCTGGCGGATCCACACGGTGTCCCCTTCTGGGACCACCTCCACCACCCTGCGATCGTCCTCGAATTTCAGCGATCGGAGGTCCGACCGGGAGGCGTCCAGCACGACCACGTCGCCATCGGTCTTCTCCGGCGGCCTCTGCCAGGTGAAGTACGCCGCCGTCAGTCCGACGATCGCCAATGTCCCCTGCAGCGCTGCGCTTCGCGCCTTCATCGCCTGGCCTCCTTCCTGCGCGTGACGACGAACCCCACGCCCAGCACCAGCACGGGCGCGAGGAACACGGTCGAGTAGAACCACATGACGTCCTGCTTCCGCGTGTGTTGGATGCGGACGTCCTCCTCTGAGTTGGTCTCACCGGCGATCGCGTCGTCCCCGAGCAGCCACTTCATGCCGTCGAGCGCCAGATAGGCGTTGCCGGCGTTCTCGAACACGGGATCGCCCAGCAGATCCGAGTCCGCGAACACGACCAGCCGCGCCTCGCTGGCCTCGGCGCCGTCGGCCGCCGGCTTCGTCCGGGTGACCGCAGCGGCCAGCTCGTACACCCGGCGGCTCTCGTCCTTCGCGTCGAACTCGAAGTTGGCGTTCTTGTCCGCGAAGGTCTTCGGGTGGGCGTGCACGGTGAAGTCCACCCGGACCTGCGATGGCCGGTCCGGCAGCGCTTCGAGGGCACCGGCGCCAATGAGGAGCAGCGGCGCCCTCCGCCCCAGCCGACCGAGCGAGGTCACCGCGGGGTGCGAGGAGTACGCGTCGGTGAAGATCCTGCTCCGGTCCACCGCGGCGCCAGTGCGCGAGAGGAACGCCTCGTCATTGGCCAGGACCGTCGGTTCGAACCGCAGCCCGAAGCCCTTCAACAGGTCGGCAAAATCGAGCTTCGCCTCGGGGTCGAGCGCCAACAGGACCCGACCGCCCCGATCGAGGTAGCGCTCGAGCGCAGTCAGCTCCTCGGGGAGGAACGCCTGGGTGGGCCCGGCGACGATGACCGCCGCGGCATCGCGCGGAACCTCCGCCGCGAGCCCCTGCGCCACGCCGAGGTTCTTCACTTCGTAGTTCTGCTGTTCGAACACCTCACGCAGCGTGCGGATCGTCCAGCGCTGGTCGATCGGGTCGACGCGGTCCGCCCCCCGCTCGCCATGGCCGGTGGTGAAGTAGAGGGTGCGGCGCTCCTTCGCGACCTTCAACAGGCGCTTCTGGAACTCCTTGTCCAGGCTGCGGAGCTGACCGCGGGCCTTCTCCAGCTCCAGCCCCATCCCCAGCAACTCCTTCCGCTTGCCCTGGGCCACCACGATGGTGCCGTTCCCGGAGACGCCCAGCTCGCGCGCCTTCTTTGGATCGAGCGCCTCGTCGAACGAGGCCACCTTGAACTGAGGCGACAAAGCGGTGAGGTCGTCGAGGTACTCCATGACCTGCTCGCCCACCTCGTTCGCGGGCGGGAAGAACACCGACACCTCCACCGGCTCGCCCAGCGCCCGCACGACGTTGCGGGTGGCGTCGCCCGCCTCCGCGGTGCGGAAGTACGAGAGGTCCCACTTCACGTCGCGCTCCGCCGCGACGTAGTAGGCGGTGAATGCGAACACGACCACGGAGGCCAGTCCCAAACCCGAGAGCGTGGCGTCGCGCACCCGGCCCAGCTCCACCTCGGGCGCCCTCGCCATGCTGGAGAAAGCGAGCTCTGCCAGGAACGAGGGGATGACGGCGAGCGCCATGACCACCGGCCACAGCGCCCCGAGCGCTGCGGCGAGCTTCGGAGAGGTGGACTCCGACTGAACGAAGTAGAGCGCCAGCGCCACCAGCCCCAGCACGGCGAATCCGAGCAGGGTGCGCTCCACCCGACGGCGATCTCCCGAGCTCCGCACGACGCGCAGCCCGCGAACCCCCGTGCTGACCACGGCCGCAGCGACACCGAGCCCCGTCAGCACCGTCCGAGCGGTGCCGGTGCCGATGAGCCGCTCGCCCACGAACGCGGCGAGCAGCCCGAGCCCGAACACGAGGGATAGAATCCAGCTTCGCCCATTCATCGCCAGCGCCTCGCTTCGATGACGCGGGTCGCCGCGAACAGCGCCACCCAGATCACCGCCAGGTAATAGACGACATCACGCAGGTGCACGATGCCCTGCTGGAACGGCCGGAAGTGCTTTCCGTGCAGCGCCACGGCGGTGAACAGCTCCGTGAACGGGCGATCGGTCACCTGCGCCAGCAGCCACGAGAGCAGCAGGGTCACGACCATCACGCCGCTGAAGATCACCGCGAGGATCTGGTTCTTCGCCAGCGCGGAGCCGAGCGTGCCGATGGCGAGCGCCGCGCCCCCGAGCAGGAGCAACCCGAGATAGCCGGCCCCCAGGTGGCCCAAGGAGATCTTCCCGTTCACCAGCACCAGCATCGGCATGAAGAACGTCAGCGCGATCATCAGCGCGAGGAAGAGGAAGGCGGAGAGGAACTTTCCGCCGACGATCTCCGCGTCGCGCACCGGCGACGAGTAGAGCAGTGAGATCGTCCCCGACTGACGCTCCTCGGCCAGCAGCCGCATCGAGATGAACAACGAGGCGACCAGGGTGATCCCGCTGGAGAAATAGAAGAAGTCGGAGATCACCTCGCTGGAGAGCTTGCTCCCTCTCCCCATGGCGAAGGCGTTGAAGAGCAGCCCCTCCACGAGGAGCACCAGGGCGAGGATGATGTATCCCGTCCAGGTCCGGAGATAACTGCCGAGTTCCCGGCGGGCGATCAGCAAGGTGGCGCTCATGCCGCGACCTCCTTCTCACGATCCTGCGTGAGCTGCAGGAAGATGGACTCGAGCTTCTGGCGGCTCCGGTCGACGCGCAGCACGTCGGCGCCCGCGCCCACCAGCGCCCGAACCAGCTCCGGTCGATTGTCCGAATCCGAGAGGACGCTCAGGGTGACGACCTCACCCGACGGGGTCCCCTTCTCCACGCCCTTGACCCCGGCGACCCTCTTCAGCGCGGCCAGCGCCGCGTCGACGGCACCGCGGATGTCGATCTCGATCTGGCCGCTGCCACCGAACTTGAGCGCGAGCTCCTCCTCGGTGCCTTGTGCCACAATCTCCCCCTCCTGGATCACCAGAAGCCGGTCACAGGTCTGGCTGATCTCCGAGAGGATGTGGCTGGAGACCAGCACCGTATGCTGGCCCTTGAGCCGCCGGATGAGGTTGCGCATCTCGACGATCTGCACCGGGTCCAGGCCGCTGCTCGGCTCGTCCAGGATGAGCAACTGCGGTCGGTGCACCAGCGCCTGCGCCACGCCCACCCGCTGGCGGTAACCGTGTGACAGCGCGCCGACCAGCACTCCGTCGACCTCCCTCAGCGCCGTCTGCTCCTCGACCTCGCGCACCCGCGCGTCGACCTCCCGCGCCGGGACCCCGCGGAGCTGCGCCACGAACGAGAGGAAACCGCGAACGGTCATCTCGTCGTACAGCGGCGGCGTATCCGGCAGGAAGCCGATGCGTTTGCGGATCTCGTGCGGATTCTCGACGACGTCGTAGCCGTCGATGGTCACCCGCCCCGATGTGGGCAGCAGGACGCAACCCAGAACCTTCAGGGTGGTCGTCTTCCCCGCGCCGTTCAGCCCGAGAAATCCGATCACTTCGCCCCTATCGATCTGGAAGCGAAGGTTCTGGATGGCGACGTGGTGCCCGAAAAACTTCGTGAGCCCCTCGACCTGGATCATGGCGGTCATCCGTACAAACCAAGAGCGGATTTATTTCAAGGTCCTTGTGCTAAGGCACGTTCGCCATGGCAGAGAGGGACCCGGTCGCGATCGCGGTGCAGGTGCTGTCCGAAGGGGGGCTGGTCGCCCTTCCCACCGAGACCGTCTATGGGCTCGCCGCGGACGCGGACAACGAGCTGGCGGTGCGCCGGATCTTCGCCGTGAAGGGTCGCCCCGCCACCCACCCGCTGATCGTCCACATCCCCTCCGCGCAGCACCTCCCGACCTGGGCCCGGGAGATCCCCGAGGAGGCCCGGAAGCTGGCCGATGCCTTCTGGCCGGGGCCCCTCACCCTCGTGCTGAAGAAGCAACCGCGGGTTTCTCACGCGGTGACGGGCGGCCAGGACACCGTCGCGCTGAGGGTGCCGGCCCACCCGCTCGCCCAGCGCGTCCTGCAGTCCTTCGGCGGAGGCCTGGCCGCGCCCTCCGCCAACCGCTTCGGACGGGTCAGCCC
>JBAWAM010000509.1:0-6360 GCA_049589315.1 Myxococcaceae bacterium | reverse complement strand
TTCAGCCGCGGATCGCGCGGATGGCTTCGGCGTAGTCCTTCGCGCCGTACACGGCGTTCCCGGCCACGAGGACGTTCGCTCCGGCGGCCACCACCTCCCGCGCGGTGGTGGCGTTGATGCCGCCGTCTACCTCGATGTCCACCTTCAGCCCGCGCTCGTCGATGAGCTTCCGCAGACGCCGGATCTTGTCGACGGCGCCAGGGATGAACTTCTGCCCGCCGAAGCCGGGGTTCACGCTCATCACCAGCACCATGTCCACGTCCCCGAGCACCTCCTCGATGCTCGACACGGGCGTTCCGGGGTTCAGCACGACGGACGGCTTCGCGCCGGCCTGCCGGATCTGCTGCAGGGTCCGGTGCAGGTGCGGGGACGCTTCCACGTGTACGGTCAACACGTCTGCGCCCGCTTTGGCGAAGGCCTCGATGTACTTCTCGGGCTCGACAATCATCAGGTGCACGTCGACGGGCAGCTTCGTCGCCCGACGCACGGCCTCGACGATCACGGGCCCGAGCGTGATGTTCGGCACGAAGCGCCCATCCATCACGTCCACGTGGATCCAGTCGGCGCCGGCGGCCTCCACGGCCTTCACCTCCTCGGCGAGGCGACCGAAGTCACAGGACAGGATCGACGGGGCTATCAGCGGACGTGTCGTGCTCATGGCGGCGCTTCATACCCCCTTCCGCCCGGGCTCGGAACACGCGCTGTCATGGGCTGCCCGGGTGCGACAAAGCCCCACGCCGGCGCGCTCTGCCCGACGTGGTACCTTTGATTCCGCCGTGAGCGCCCCCATGGAATCGCCCTCCCAACGCGAGCTCAAGCTGCAGTCGATCCTCGAGGTGGCGAAGGCGATGACGGCGGAGCGCGACCTCGATCTGCTGCTTCCGCTCATCCTCACGCAGGCGTCGCGGGTGGTCGAAGCGGATCGCTGCTCGCTCTTCATCCTGGATCGCGACAGCAACGAGCTGTGGAGCAAGGTGGCCCAGGGCGCGGAGGGCGAAATCCGGCTCGAGCTGGGCGACGGGATCGCCGGCACGGTCGCCGCGACGGGCGAGGTCATCAACATCCCGGACGCCTACGCGGACGACCGCTTCAACAGCTCCTTCGACGCGACCAACCACTACCGCACCCGGAACGTCCTCTGCGTCCCCATGCGCGACGCCGCGGGCGACGTCACGGGGGTCATCCAGGCCCTCAACAAGCGTGCGGGCCACTTCACCGAGGAAGACGCAGAGCTGCTCATGGCGCTCGGCGGGCAGGCGGCGGTGGCGATCGAGAATGCGGTGCTCCACGACGAGATCCAGCGTCTGTTCGAGGGCTTCGTCTCGGCCTCGGTGGTCGCCATCGAATCGCGGGATCCGACGACGGCGGGGCACTCCAGCCGCGTCGCATCGCTCACGGTGGGCCTGGCGAACGCGCTGGAGCACGTGTCGACGGGCGCGTACGCGGGCACTCGCTTCGGGGGTCAGGAGATCCAGGAGCTCCGCTACGCCTCGCTCCTCCACGACTTCGGCAAGGTCGGCGTCCGCGAGCCGGTCCTGGTCAAGGCAAACAAGCTGTATCCGCACGAGCTGGAGCTGCTGCAGGCACGCTTCGAGCTGGCCCGCCAGCACCGCCAGCTCGAGAGCTATCGGCGCAGGCTCGACGCGGTGAAGCTCCGCGGCGCGAACGCGCTCCCGGAGATCGAGGCGGAGGAGAACGCCTGGCTCTCCCGCGAGTTCGAAGAGCTCGACCAGGTCCTCGAGTTCATCCTCTCCTGCAATCGCCCGACGGTCCTCGCCCAGGGCGGGTTCGAGCGGCTGGAGGAGATCAGCCGGATGGATTTCCGGACCTCGCGCGGGGAGGCTCGGCCGCTGCTCACGTCGGACGAGGTGAAGGTCCTCTCGATTCCGAAGGGCTCGCTCTCGGCGGAGGAACGCGTGGAGATCGAGAGCCACGTCGAACACACGTTCCGCTTCCTCACGCAGATCCCCTGGACGCGCACGCTCAGCCGGGTCCCGGAGATCGCCTACGCGCACCACGAGAAGCTCAACGGCAACGGGTACCCGCGCGCCATGCCGGCCCGGGAGATTCCGGTGCAGTCGAAGATGATGACCATCTCCGACATCTTCGACGCGCTCACGGCCTCCGACCGCCCCTACAAGAAGGCGGTCCCGATGCCGCTCGCGCTCGACATCCTGCACCAGGAGGCGCAGGCCGGGCAGATCGACGGAGAGCTGCTGCGCATCTTCGTGGCGGCGGAGATTCCCAGACGGGCGCTGGGGCTCGAGTAGCCTCGCCTACCCGGCGATGTGGTGCAGCCGCAGGGAGTTGATCTTCCCGGGCTGGCCGACGGGCGCGCCGAAGACGATCACCACGCGATCGCCCTTCCGCGCGAGTCCCTGCGCGATGAGCTCCTCCTCCACGCGCTGGACCATGGCCTCGGTGTCCTGGATGGGTTCCAGGATTCGCGGGACCACGCCCCAGATCAGCGCGAGCTTGCGGCGAACCTCCTGGTTCGGGCTGAACGCCACGATCGGCACGCTGGGCCGGTAGTGCGACAGCAACCGCGCGGTCGTTCCCGACAGGGTGAACGCGGCGATCAGCGACGCTCCGGCTTCGCGCGCGGCCGTGCGGGCGATGGCGGCGATGACGTCCGGGAACGGGGCCGGCAGGGTCGCCGGCTCGCGGGCCGACTGGAACCCGCTCACCCGCATCGACGACTCGGCGGCGAGCACGATCCGGTCCATCATCTGCACCGACTCGAGCGGATACCTGCCGCTCGCCGACTCGCCCGAGAGCATGACCGCGTCGGCGCCGTCGTAGATCGCGTTCGCCACGTCCGACGCTTCGGCGCGGGTGGGCCGCGGGTTGTCGATCATCGAGTTCAGCATCTGCGTCGCGACGATCACGGGCAGCCCGCGCGCGTTCGCCCGGCGGATGATGTCCTTCTGGATGGCGGGCACCTCCTCGGGCGGGATCTCCACGCCGAGGTCTCCGCGCGCCACCATCACGCCGTCGGTCTTCGCCAGGATCGCGTCGAGCCGGGCGATGGCCTCCGGCTTCTCCAGCTTGGCGATGATCGGAATCTGGCGTCCGGCCTCGGCCATGGCCTGCCGGGCGCTCTCCAGATCGCTCGGCTGCCGCACGAAGGACAGGGCCACGTAGTCCACGCCCGCCTTGACGCCGAACAGAAGGTCGTCGCGGTCCTTGGCCGTCAGCGCCTCGGCCCGCAGGGCCACGCCGGGCAGGTTGATGCCCTTGTTGTTCTTCAGGACGCCGCCGTGCACGACCTCGGTGCGAACGAGCGACTTCTTGTCCGTCGTCTTCACCCGAAGCTCGAGCAGGCCGTCGTCGAGCAGGATGGCGTCACCGGGGTTCACGTCCGCCGCGAGGTGCGGATAGGTCGTGGACACGATCTCGTCGGTGCCGGGGACGGTCTCATCGGTCGTGATGACGAACTCCGTGCCCTCCTTCAGCTCGGTCGACCCCTTCACGAACCGCCCGGTGCGGATCTTGGGCCCCTGCAGGTCCTGCAGGATGGCCACGGGCTTGCGCACCTTGAGCTGCGCGGAGCGGATCATCCTGATCGCCTCCGCGTGCTGCTCATGCGAGCCGTGGGAGAAGTTGAGTCGGGCTACGTCCATACCGGCCTCGACCAGCTTCTCGAGTGTTTCCTGATTGAGGCTGGAGGGGCCGAGGGTGCAGACAATCTTGGCGCGTCGCATAGGTGGTCCGCCGAGAATCGTGGTTGGCCGGGGTGGGGTCAAGCATCCCGTCGATGAAGTTGAGGCGAAGGACTGTCGCTGCGAGTAGTTAGAGCCCCCCGTGGAGAACCTACTGCACTGGCTGGACCAGCATCCGCCGCTTGCCACCTCGGTCGGCCTGATCGGACTGCTCCTGGTGGCGGGCATTGTCTTCGGCATCGCCCGGCGGCTGGTCCTTCCCGCGATGGGCGACCTCACCCGGCGCAGCCCGAGCAGCTGGGGCGGCCTCCTCTTCGAGCTGAAGTTCTTCCACCGCCTCTCCTGGGCGATTCCCTGGCTCCTCCTCCACCAGCTCACGCCCTATGTCCCGCATCTCAGCGAGGGAACCCTCTCGCTGCTCCGGCGCATCTCGGTCGCCGGGCTGGTGATCGTCTTCCTGCGCGCGGTCGGTTCGCTGTTCTCCATGATCAACGCGATCTACGTGCGCTACCCCAGCGCGCGCAGCCGGCCGATCAAGGGCTTCCTCCAGGGCATCCTCATCGCCGCCTGGACCGCGGGCGTGGTGCTCATCGTCGCCACGGTGCTCGACAAGTCTCCCCTGCTGCTGCTCAGCGGCCTCGGCGCGATGACCGCGGTCCTGCTCCTGGTCTTCCGCGACACGCTGCTCTCGCTCGTCGCCGGCATCCAGCTCACGACGAATGATCTCGTCCGCGTCGGCGACTGGATCGAGATGCCCCAGTTCGGCGCGGACGGCGACGTGGTCGACATCGGCCTGCACGCGGTCAAGGTCCAGAACTGGGACAAGACGATCACCGTCATCCCCACCCACCGGTTCCTCGAGCACTCGTTCAAGAACTGGCGCGGGATGACCGAGTCGGGCGGACGCCGGATCAAGCGCGCCTTCCACATCGACATGACCAGCGTCCGGTTCATCGGGTCGGAGGAGATCGACCACTTCGGCCGCTTCGCCCTGCTCCAGGACTACATCGCCCGGAAGAAGCAGGAGCTCGAGGTCTGGAACCGGGAGCACCAGGAGAAGGATCCCAACATCGTCCCTCACGCGCGGCTGCTCACCAACGTGGGGACGCTGCGGGCCTGGATCGTCAACTACCTGCGCCAGCACCCGAAGCTGCACAAGGACAGGGTCCTGCTGGTGCGCCAGCTCGCGCCGACGCCCGAAGGACTCCCGATCGAGATCTACGCGTTCTGCAACGACACGGCGTGGACGACGTACGAGAACGTCCAGGCCGACATCTTCGACCACGTCCTGGCGATGGTCCCGCGGTTCGGGCTCCGCGTGTTCCAGAACCCGAGCAGCTACGATCTCGCGGCGTTCGGCAATGACCGCGTTCGGCCCGCGGCCCCGGTCAACGAGCTCCGGAAAGCGGCAGGTTCGATGTTCCGGGAGGAGACGTAGCGTCGTCTCAACCGCGCAGCAGCAGGCGCAGGTTCTCCTTCTCCCACGCCAGCGCCGCCGCGTAGTGCGGATACGTCTTCTCCCGCTCCCGGAATGCGCGCGGGTGGTGCACCCGCCGCCCGGGCCCGTTCGAGCTGGGGAAGAGCTGGTGCAGCATCTCGTGGAACACGATGAACTCCACGAAGAACCGCGGCAGGTCGGGGCGATCCAGCGCCGGGTGGATCCGGATCTCCCGTGCCTGGTGGTCGTAGACGCCGAGGCGGATCGATCTGCGCCGCGCCTTGTTCGGCATCTTTCCCCAGCCGATCGTCGCCTGGATGGCGCCCCCGAAGTAGCGCTGGTTCACCGCGTCGAAGATCTCCTGGAGGTCGAAGCAGCGTCCGCGCGGCTCGAGCGTGCTCCCGGTGCGGTCGCGGCGGATGAGCGGCTGGCTCTCGCGGATGAACGCGTCGATCACGTCGCCCGCCCTGCTCCGGCCGCGCCCGGCGTAGTCGGCGATCGCCTTCTCCACGTGGGCCGGCGCATCCAGGAACATGTGGTGGACCCGGATCCGCACGCTGGTGCTCGCCCGACGGAAGCTCACCATCGTCGAGCGGTTGTCGGTCACGGCCAGCCGCACCACCACCCCGAGGTCCTTCGCGAGCCGCCGCGCCAGGCCATCCGCCTTCTCCAGCATCTCGTCGCGCGATGGCGGCGGCCGTGGCTCGAGCTCGCGTGCGACGGGCCGTGCGGGCTCCGGCGCCGGCGCGGAGGACGGGAACTCGAATCCCAGCTGTCGGGCTGCGCTGCTCACGGAACGGCTCCCGATCCTACCGGGGCGGCGCGACAGCTCAAGGACCTGCCCCTGTCGTCGTCATGTACGCGTGCTCCTCGACCTCCCGGGCAAGCTGTGCCCCCAGGCCCTCCACCTCCTCGCGGGTGACGCCAAACGCGCGCAGCACCTCGCCCATGCCGCTCGACTCCTCCACCGCGAGACAGGCGTCGGTCGCGCCCTGGGCGGCTTCGGGTCCACCGTAGCGCCCGACCTGCAGGCTCCAGCGCCCATCCGGAAATTGCTCGAACGGCTAGAGGCGGCACGCGGTGGGTCTCACCTCCGCCGGCAGCGAACAGCCCGTCCCCGGCGAGTGGAACACGCAGTGCGCACGGTCTTCCCCAGCGACCCGCTGGAGCTTGAGGGTGAGGCGCCGGGGGCCGGCGCGAAAGTAGCCGCGATAGAGCGGACGGCGCGCTTCGTACGCCCGGGCCTCCTCGTCCTCGAGC
>JBAWAM010000508.1:0-9120 GCA_049589315.1 Myxococcaceae bacterium | reverse complement strand
CTGCTGAACCTCGAGGTCCCCGAGCAGAAGCTCATCTCCTTCGTGTTCTTCGGCCTCCCGGAGATCGAGCAGAACCTCAAGCTGGACCCGCCGCTCGCGCAGCGGGTGGCGCTCCGCTACAAGCTGGAGCCCTTCACCTCCGACTCCACCGACGCGTACATCAAGCACCGGCTGCGCCTCGCCGGCTGCCCCCGGATGCCGTTCACGCCCGAAGCGGTCGACGCGGTCCATCGACTCTCGGGCGGAACGCCGCGCGTCATCAACACGCTCTGCGACAACGCCCTGTTCGAGTCCTTCCTCGCGCGCCAGGAGACGATCGGCGCCGAGCTGGTCGAGCAGATCGGCCGGAACCTCGGCCTCGCTCATGGAAGCACCTCCATTCCAGAGGAGGTCGCCCCGCCTGCTCCCCGGACGAGCAGCCGTGGGCGAATCGATCTGGCCGAAATCGACCGGTATCTCGAGGGCTTGGGTAAGCTCTCGACGTGACGCGGTCCGGCCGGCACGGCCTCGCAGTCCTGGGCATCTTCCTGCTCCTGTGCGGGGCGGCGATCGTGTGGCTGCGCTCGACGCGCGGCGCCGCGGATCTGTGCACGCTCGCCCGCCGGAACCTCCCGGAGCTGATCGGCCTGGACGTGGGCATCGGTCGGTGTGAGCTGGACCCGCTCACGCAGTCGGTCACCCTGCATGGGCTCTCGCTCTTTCAACCGGGCGCGGAGCAGCCGCTGCTCGCCGCAGATCGCGCGGAGGTGCGCCTGGGCGCAATCCACCCGATCTTCGGCTGGGTGGAGCTCGAGCAGATCCGCGTCGTACGTCCGCGCGTGAACCTGGACCTCACCCAGAGTTCGTCAGAGCCGAAGACGTCTTCCGGATGCAGCCTCGATGCGCTGGAGCGACTGGAGATCGCGCGGCTCGACGTGCGCAACGCGGAGATCCGCCTGCGGTTGCCCGGCGATCGCTGGCTCGAAGTGCTGGGCGGCGACGTGACCTGGCGTCGCAAGCGTGGCCGCGCGGACGTCCGGATCTGGGCGCAGCGAGGGCGGCTCGCCCCTCGTCCCGGAGCGGAGCTGGAGCTCTCGACGATCCGGGTCGACGCGCGCTTCGACAAGGACAACGAGCGGCTCGAGGTCAGCCGCGCGGAGGTGGCGCTGGATGGGCTCACCTTCGGCGGCAGCGGAACCCTCGAGGGCCTCTGCGATCCGGAGCTGACGCTGGAGGGCAACCTCTTCGTGCCGATGTCCACGGTCGCGCATGCTTCGGGGATGCAGCTGCCGGTCGACGGGCACGTGTGGGCCAGGCTCGGCGTCACCGGGAAGGCCGCGCAGCCGGTCGTCACCGCGGAGGTCGCGGGCGGCGACATCCGAATCGGCCGCTACACGCCGGGGTCCTTCCAGGCGCGCCTGGCGCTGGAGGGACAGACGCTCCGGATCGATCACTTCGAGACGGATGCCGGTGCGGGTCGGGTGAGCGCGACGGGCGCGCTGCTCCTGGGGCCGGGACTGCCGCTGACCGCGGAGGTCGACATCGAGGAGGCGCAGTTCGGCGCCATCCTCGCCCGCGCGGGACTCCTGGGCTCGTGGGTCGACTTTCCCTCGACGGGGAAGGTGCGGGCGAGGGGCAACCTGCTGCCGTCGCCCGATCTGCGCGCGCAGTTGGAGCTGCGGACCGGATCGTTCGTGCTGGCGACGCGCGCCTGGGACGCCCCCCCGGTGGCGGGAAGGATGATCCTCGAGTTCCAGCGCGCCCACATCACCGGTGGCGCGCGCGTGCTCCGGGATAGGGTCGAGTTCGAGGGCATGCGCATCGACGGACCGAGCTCGAAGCTGACCGCCGACGCCACGCTCCACTACGACCCCTCCCTGGGGATGTCCATCCGCGGAGAGGCGTCGCTGCTCGACCTCGACGACTTCGGTCACATCGCGGGGATCGAATGGTCCGGCACCGGCACCGGGAGCTACAAGATCGCCGGGCCCTATTCGGATCCGACGATCACCGCCGCGATGGCGATGCGCGACCTGGAGTTCTGGCGCTTCTCGCTCGGCGTGTTGCAGGGGCGGCTCGAGTTCGAGGACAACGTCCTCTCGTTCCCGACTGCCTCGGGACAGAAGGGGCGGACGCAGTACCACGGCTCGGGCGCGCTCGACTTCGGCGGAGGTCAGCTCATCACGAAGGCCGAGGCGCAGATCGACCGCGGACGCACCGAGGACCTCGTCGAGCTGCTGCTTCCGATGGACGAGAACGTCGAGATCTTCCAGGGGACCCTGGACGGCGACGTCTCCGGCACGGTGGAGATCCACGGTCCGGCGGAGACGTTCGAAGGGACGATCGACCTCCGGCTCGCGAACACCCGCTACTACGGCCGGCGCATCGGCGACGGGCGCGCGGTGCTGCGCTTCGTCGACGGCGAGAAGATGGTGCTCGAGCGCTCGGTGCTGAAGGGGCCATTGGGGACGACCACGGTCGATGGGACGTGGGGCTTCGAGGGCCCGCTCGACTATCGCTTCCGGGTCGACGGCGGGAGCCTGATGGAGGTGGTGGGGCCGGAGCGCTCGCAACAGATGGGCCTGGACGCTTCGCTCACTCTGGTCGGCAAGGTCATGGGCGACACCGACCTTCCGGTGGTCACGGCCTACCTGGTCTCGCCGGAGGTCCAGTTTGCGGACCGGAAGCTGGGCAACACGCAGCTCGAGGCGCGCTTGCAGGGGCGTGAGCTCCAGGTCTGGGGTCAGCTCTTCGAGGGCGCGCGGGCGAACCTCGGATTGACGGTGAAGGAGCCGTACCCGTGGAGTGGCTCCGCCTCGCTGACCCTGCCGGAGATCCGCCCGTTCCTCCCCGAAGGCGCCGTCTCCCAGGGCGTGAGCGGATCGATCCGCGGCAGGATCGAGGGCAGCGGCAACCTGCGTCATCTCCGCGAGACGGATGCGACGGCGCGGATCGAGCGCTTCGCGCTGGCTCGCCGCGACTTCAGCGCAGCCAATGACGGCCCGGTGGACCTGACCTGGAAGGACGGCGCGCTCCGGGTGGAGAACTTCGTCCTCCGCGGGCCGAACACGTACCTTTCGGTCGCCGGCAGTGCGGGCCCTCGCGCGTTGGACCTGGACCTGCACGGGAACTTCGATCTGCGGCTGCTGGAGTCGTTCGTTCCCCAGCTCGAGCGCTCCTCCGGACGCGTCGAGGTCACCGCGGCGGCGGAGGGAACCCTGGAGAAGCCGTCGGTCGCGGGCTCGGCCGAGTTCTCGGACGCGCGCACGGGCCTGCGCGATCTTCCGATCTCCCTGCGCGGCCTTTCCGGGCGGGTCGAGTTCTCGGAGGCGCGTCTGCTCGTGCAGGACGTCCATGGCATCCTCAACGAGGGGCGGGTGGCGCTGCGCGGAGACGTACTGCTCGAACGGTTCGAGCCCCGGCGCCTGGACATCAGCCTCCAGCTCGACGAGGTCTCCGCCCGGCTGGTGGACCATCTCCCCCTCACCACCAGCGGCGAGCTGCTCCTGACGGGGCCGCCCGATGCGCTGGTGCTCTCGGGGGCGATCGACATCGTCAAGCTGCGCTACGAGCAGCCCCTGCAGATCGACTCGCTGCTTCCCGATCTCCAGAGTGCGCGAGACCGGGCGATCGGAGCGGATGAAGGCCCCCGACGGGAGTGGCTCTCGTTCGACGTGGGAGTGAATGCGAACGGGGACGTGCGCATCGACAACAACCTGGCGCGCGCCCGGCTCCGCGGCGATCTCCGGCTGACCGGGACGAACCTCCACCCCGGCCTGCTCGGGAGCCTCGAGTCACTGGAGGGCAGCCAGATCTTCTTCCGCGGAAACCAGTTCGCGGTGAGCCAGGCGATCGTCGAGTTCAAGGACCGCCGGGACATCGATCCGGTGTTTGACCTCCGCGCCGAGACCCAGGTCCGCGAGTACCTGGTGAACCTGCACGCGTTCGGGCGGATGGAGGACCCCCAGATGCTCCTCAGCGCGGACCCGGATCTGGTCGAAGCCGACATCCTCTCGCTGCTGGCCTTCGGCGTGACCTCGCGCGACCAGAACAATGCGATGGCCAACGCCTCGCTCATCGGTGAGGCGGTGTTCAGCGCCTCGGGGCTCGACCGCCAGATTCAACGGTTCCTGCCGAGGAACCCACTGCTGCAGGACCTCTCGTTCCACGTCTCCAGCAGCTACAACGAGGCCAGCGGCTTCGTGGAGCCGACCGCCCAGCTCGAGTCGCGCTTCCTTACGGAGCGGCTGCAGCTGCAGATGTCCCAGCCGGTGATGACCAACAAGGGCACCCGCGCCCAGGCGGAGTACCGGTTCCATGATCGTCTCTCCGGACAGCTCCAGTGGGACAACAAGTCGAGCAACGACGTGCCGAACCTGGGCGTAGACCTGAAGCTCAGATGGGAGGTTGAGTAGCCCCGTGCGTCCGCTCGCCCCTCCCTGGCTCGCCTGTTCCTGCGCGCTGCTCCTCGCGGCGGGGACGGCGTTTGCGCAGGAACGCGTGACCTCGGTGGAGCTCCACCTGCCGCCGGGGACGGACCCCACGGGCTTGTCGGAGCACATCGCAGTCCGGCAGGGACAGCCGCTGTCACGGCGCGAAGTCCGACGTTCGGTCGATCGACTGTTCGCGACGGACCGCTTCGCCGACGTGGTGGTCCGCTCGATCCCCGCGGACGGCGGGATTCGGGTCGTGTTCGAGGTCACACCGAAGCAGCAGATCGCGTCGCTGGACATCCTCGGCGAGCGGCTCTTCACCACCGCGGAGGTGGTCAGCGCAGCACAGCTCGGGGACGGGGACGAGTACTACCCGGAGCTGATCGACCGCGCCGTGGAGCGAATCTCCGCCGCCTACAGCAGCAGGGGTTACCGGCGGGCGCAGATCGACGTCGAGCTGCGGGAAGCGGAGGCCGGGCTCGACGTCCTGCTCACGATCGAAGAAGGCGAGCCGACGTGGGTGAAGGGCGTCACGATCGGGGGCAATCCGGGCCTGCCGGTGCCGCGTGTGGTGGAGGCGCTGGGGATCGGCGTGGGACAGGTCTTCGACACCGAGCAACTCGAGCGCGGAATCGAGCGGCTGAAGGAGGTCTATCGACAGGAGCGCTTCTACCGGGCGAGGGTGGGCGAGCCGGAGATCCTCGAGGACGGAGAGGGCGCCATCGTCGCGCTCCCGGTCACCGCCGGGCCCCGCTACGAGTTCCACTTCCGCGGGAACCGCAGCTTCCCCGAGAAGGTGCTGCGCGCCATCCTGAGCTACGACGGCACGGAGACGCTCGATGAGGGCGTGATGGCGCGAATGGCGCGCCGGGTGGCGACCTTCTATCGCTACCGCGGCTTCAGCGAGGTCCGGGTGACGCCGCGCGAGCTCCGCAGCCCGAACCAGTCCCGGGGCATCGTCGGGTTCGACATCGAGGAGGGGCCGCCCCTCTATGTCGCGGAGGTCCGCTTCGAGGGGAACGAGGTCCTTCCGGACGTGACCCTGAAGCAGATCCTGGCGGACCAGGTCCGGGCGATGGAGCCCGTCCCGCTCTCCGAAATCCCGCAGCCGCCCGACCCGCTCGAGCTGGAGGGACGATCCCGGACGGGGGCGCGGTTCCCGTCGCCGCACCCGGATCCCGAGCGGGTGTGGGTCCCCGAGGCCTGGGAGGAGGCCGCCCGGGCCATGCGCGACGCGTATCGCCAGCGCGGGCATCTGCGGGCGAACGTCGTGCTTCAGTCGGCGCAGATCGACGTCGGGCGCAACACCGCGACGGTCACCTTCGACATCTTCGAAGGTCCGCAGAGTCGGGTGGTGGAGATCAAGTACAAGGGCCTGCCCATCGGCTTCGATCCATCGTCCGCCGCGCAGGTCCGAACGGGACGGCCCTTCCGGGCGTCCACGGTGGAGGACACCAGCCGGTCGCTGGAGCGTGCGCTCGCGCGCGAGGGGTACCTGTTCGCCCGGGTCGACGGCGAGAACGCCGTGAGCGCGGACGGTCGGGACGCGCGTGTGCTCTTCCAGGTCGAGCCCGGGCCGCGGGTGCGCGTCGGGCGGGTGATCGTGCGCGGCGCGAAGCGGACCAACGAAGACATCATCCGCGCGAACCTCGTCGTCCGCGAAGGCCGCATCCTGGATCCCGAGGCGTTGTTCGAATCACAGCGCAACCTGGTGCTGCTCGGCACGTTCCGCACCGTCGCGGTGAAGCTCATCTCTCCCGAGGTGGTGGAGTCCAGCAAGGACGTAGTGGTCGAAGTGCGTGAGCGGCCCCGCATCGCCGGCGAGCTCGGCGGCGGGTATTCGCTGGCGGAAGGTCCTCGTCTGGTGGGCGACCTGGTCTACCCGAACCTCTTCGGCACCGGGATGAGCCTGTCCGGGCGCATGAAGGTGAACTACATCGGGGCCAGCACACAGGTCCTCTCCGGCGAGAAGTTCGACTCGGCCGACGTTTCGGGCGTCGATGGCATCGACTTCCGAGGCAACGTGACGGTGGCGCAGCAACGCATCTATGAGCTGCTTCCGGCCAAGGTCGGCGCCCGGCTCGATCTGATCGGCGAGCGCGTGCACCATCCTTCGGGCGCCTACACGTTCCAGCGTCTGGCGGCGGTCGTAGGCCTGGACTGGGCTGCGCTGCAGTGGCTGAACATGACCGTCCAGTACGAGATCGAGGGCGACAATGTCCGGCTCACTTCGCGGATGGAGGAGCTGCTCCCGACGCGCACGGACCTCGAGCGGCTGCGGTTTCCGAGTGGCAACTTCCCCATGCACTCGCTGCGGCCAACCATCACCCTCGACTTCCGCGACGACTTCGCCCGGCCTTCGAAGGGACTCTTGATCAGCGGCAGCGCCGAGCTCACCAACGACTTTGGAGCCGTCCTCATCGATGAGAAGGGGCGCGAGGTCGGGGCGCTGCCCATTCACACGCTCAAGCTGAGCGGCCACGTCACCGGGTACATCCCGCTGGCGCCCCGGACGGTCCTGGCGCTGTCCGCGCGCGGAGGGAAGATCGTCCACCTCGACGAGGACTCCCAGACCATCGCCCCCAAGCGTTTCTTCCTCGGCGGCGCCACCAGCCTGCGTGGCTTCGGCGAAGAGAGCCTGATCGCTGCGGATCGCCGGGCTGCGCTGCGTGAGGATCTCCTCGCGTGCCGCACCCTGGCCCACGACCACGGCTGCACGCCGGACGCAGTGGAGCTGGGAACGGGGCGCCAGCTCCCGTCCGAAGGCGGTGAGCTGTACACGCTGTTCAAGGCGGAGCTCCGGTTCCCGGCGTACGGCGCGTTCGATCTCGGGGTGTTCCTGGAGGCGGGAAACCTCTGGATGGACTCCAATCTCTTCGACTGGTTCGACCTTCGCTACGTCGCGGGCGCCGGAGTGCGGTATGGAACGCCCATCGGACCGCTCGCGCTGGACGTGGGGTTCAATCTGTTCCCGGACAGCGCGCTCAACGAGCCGACGGCGAATCTGCACTTCAGCATTGGTCTGTTCTGAGGGGGGCCCGTGTTCTACGCCTTCGTCCGCGCCGTCGTGAGCTTCGCGATTCGGCTGTTCTACCGGGTGCAGGTCAACCGAAGGCCGCTGCCGGACGGGCCGGTCATCTTCGTCGGAAATCATCCCAACTCGCTGGTCGATCCCGCGCTGGTGTTCGTCATCACCTCGCGCCCGGTCACGTTCCTCGCCAAGGAGCCGCTGTTCCGGATGCCGCTGATTGGCTGGCTCCTCCGGGGTCTGCGGGTGCTGCCGGTGTATCGGAAGCAGGACCACCCGAACGGGATGGCGCAGAACGAGGGGACCTTCGAAGCCGCGAACCGTGCGCTCGCCGACGGCGGGGCGATCACGCTGTTTCCGGAGGGGAAGAGTCACTCGGAGCCGGGGCTGGCGGAGCTCAAGACGGGGGCCGCCCGGATTGCCCTGCGTGCGGCGAAGCAGGGTGTCGCGCCGAAGATCGTCCCGGTCGGGCTCACCTATGAAGAGAAGAGCCGGTTCCGCAGCGGAGTGCTGATCGAGATCGGCGAAGCCATCGACTCGGCCGACTTCGTGGCGGGCGAGGAGGTACAGCGGCTCACTGAAGCGACCGAGCGCGGGCTTCGGA
Source organism: Myxococcaceae bacterium (assembly GCA_049589315.1). GTDB lineage: Bacteria > Myxococcota > Myxococcia > Myxococcales > Myxococcaceae > JBAWAM01. The sequence goes on along the minus strand of JBAWAM010000508.1, from coordinate 1,076 downwards.
GCGTCACGCTCAACCTGGAGCACTGGGAGGACCTGCCGGTGGTGGAGGCGGCCGAGGAGCTCTACGCGTTCCGGGTGGGCGAGAAGGCGCGCGAGCCGGATCGGCTGCGGCGCTTCGCCACCGGCATCCAGCTCTTCCGCGAAGAGCAGCCGGACCGCTTCGCCTCGCTGCGCGACGAGGTGATGTCCTTTCGCAGCCGACTGGGCCTGGTCCACGCGAGCACGGACGACCTGACGAACCTCTACCGTCGCTCGGTCGTGTATCGATTCATCCTTCGCAACATGGCGGCGCTGTTCATCGGGTTTCCGCTGTTCCTGATCGGAGTCGTGCTCTTCGCGCTGCCGTTCTGGTTCCCGCGGTTCATCAACAGAGCCTTCCGGGTCGAGTGGGACGTCCAGGCGACGGTGATGCTCCTGTCAGCGCTGACTGTCTCGCCGCTCTGGGCCGCGCTGCTCACGCTTCTGGCCTGGCACTTCGTCGGGCCCGCGTTCGGGGTCGTCGCCGCCGTGGGGTGCCTGCCGCTGGCGCTGTGGACGCGCTACTTCTACGAGCGCCGCAAGAGCGCGTTGCGGGATGTGCGGGTGTTCTTCACGCTCGGGAACCGGGCCCGGCTGAAGGCGCGGCTGCTCGTCGAAGGCGATCGGCTGGCCGGTGAGATGGAGAAGCTGGCCGATGAATACTGGGAGCGGGTGGACCCTTCTGTACCGCCGAAGCGAACTGCCGCGAGGTCATGAACCTCCGAAGCAGTCCATCAACAGGCCCCAGCGCACGCCGCGATCGCTCACGCGGCAGCGCTCGAGGCCGAGTCGCTCCAGCAGCTCGAGCAGGATGTAGCCTCCCGCGCAGATGACGTCGGCCCGCTTCGGGTCGAGGCCGTGGACCTGCTTGCGCGCCTCGAGGTCCAGGTCGGCCAGGTGTTCGACCACCGGGCCGAGCTCCTCGCGGGTCAGCTCGGCGCCCTGGACGCAGCGATCTGCGACCGACGCGCGTCCACGCGCGATCGCCGCCAGTGACGTCGCGGTCTCTGCCACGGCGACCAGCTGGGCGTCCGGCTTCGACGGGGGCAACTCCTTCAA
>JBAWAM010000507.1:0-2278 GCA_049589315.1 Myxococcaceae bacterium | reverse complement strand
CCTCGTTGAGCGTCGATCGGGTGCTGGTGGACGCGCCCTGCTCGGAGCTGGGTGCGCTTCGCCGCGGTCCAGACCTCCGCTTCCGGATCGACCCCGACGCGCTGGCGTCCTTTCCTCCGCTCCAGCGGGAGATCCTCGCGAACGCCTCTCGTCACGTGCGGAAGGGAGGTCGGCTCGTCTACGCGACCTGTTCCATCCGCCGGGAGGAGAACGAGGCCGTCGCGCTCGACTTCGAGCGAAGCCACCCGGAGTTCCAGCGCGTGGATCCACCGGCGCCCTGGCTGGATCCGAGCTGTCGCACGCCCGAGGGCTTCGTCCGAACCTGGCCTCACGTCCACGGCACCGACGGCTTCTTCGCGGCGGTGTGGACGAAGCGCTGACTCAGCGCGAGCGCCTGCGGAAGGCGCCGAGATCCTCGATCTCGCGCTCCCATTCCTGCAGGCCCTCTTCGCGCTCCTGGTCGCGGACCTTTCGCGCCGAGAATCGCAGGTAGGCCCAGATGGCCACGATCAGGAGGGCACCGACGGGAGACCACTTCGCAATCCGGGCAGGACCCTCGACGAGCTGCTCCGGCGCCCAGCCGCGGTCCCGAAGTCCGACGACGAGCACGGGCGCGTTCTGCTGCTGGATGCGCTGCCACACCGCCGCATTCACTTCAGCGCGGCGACGCAGGTCCTCGGGGACGGCCGAGCGTCGGTCCTCGAACCGCCAGTTCAGCGACTCGGCCTCTTCATGGAGCGTCCTCACCTCCGGCTTGAGCCGGCCTGCCTCGAGGAGGTGGTCGTACGCGTCAATCAGCGTCTCGCGCGACGCGGTCCGGCCGCCGTCATCGCCGAGGAGCATCCGGGCTGCTGCCCAGTGCTTCGCCGCCTGGTACTCGGCCGACTGCCAATACGTGCTCCACACGTACCCCAGCACCGCCAACGCATAGAGGCCGAGCGCGACGAGCAGTCCCCAGGGGAAGGGGAACGAGCGACCAGGCACCCGGATCTGAGGATCGGTCTTGTCCTCGGGGTCCAGCTCTTGGAGAGGAGACATCGCGCAGAGTCTATCCTGCCCGCCGTCCCGCCGACTTCAATCCGTGAAGGCGTGCGTGCCTCGATCATCCTCCCCTGAGCCGCCGAGGGACGATATGAACCCTGCGTGTCCTTCATGAAGCCCGAGCTGCTCCGGCCTTCGGATCCCGTCTCACTCGTCGCGCCCGCCGGTCCGTTCGATCGCGAGAGCTTCGAGGTGGGTCTGCGTGTGCTCTCTTCGCGCTACTCGCCTCGCCTCGACGACTCCCTGTTCTCGGCGCATCGGTACCTCGCCGGGGACGACGCGCGGCGCCTGACGGAGCTGCTCGACGCGTTCCGCTCACCGGAGTCCCGCGCGGTCTTCTGCGTCCGGGGGGGCTACGGCGTGATGCGGCTGCTGCCGCGGATCGACTTCGACGCGCTGCCGCTCAAACCGCTGATCGGCTTCTCCGACATCACCGCGCTGCACCTCGCGTTGCAGTCGCGCGGTCGGGTGAGCTTCCACGCGCCCGTCATGACGCAGCTCGGGCGCTCCGGCGCGGACGTGGTGGAGCGTCTCTGGCAGTTGCTCGAGCGCGATGTCCCCGCCCCGTCGTTGCAGGGGACCGAGGCGTACGTCGAAGGCGCCGTCGAGGGCCGGCTCATCGGCGGGAACCTGTCGGTGTTCTCGCGGCTGATCGGCACGCCCTGGATGCCGGACCTGACCGGCGCGGTCCTGCTCCTCGAGGACGTGGGCGAGCGGCCCTACCGGCTGGATCGCATGTGGACGCACCTGCAGCTCGCGGGCGTGTTCGAGAAGGTTCGAGGGATCGTCCTCGGCGAGTTCACCTCGTGCGAGGAGAAGGGCGCGGCGTACAGCTCGAGCGACATCCTGCGCGAGCTCGCGCGTGAATCAGGCCTTCCGTGTGCCGCAGGCTTCCCCATTGGCCACGGCCAGGTGAACCAGCCGGTGCCGCTCGGCGTCCGGGTCAGACTGGACGCCTCGGCGATGACGCTGACGTTCCTCGAGTCGGCCGTTGAGGAAAGCAGGAGCGCTGCGTGAGTCAGGTCCCGTCGAATCCCGAGGCGCTGCTGCGGCAAGGCGTCTCCGACGAGGTGTTCCCCTCGGCCCAGGCGGTGGTCATCCACCGCGGGCGAGAGGTGTTCTCCTCCGCCGTCGGCCAGGCGACCCCGGCGACGCGCTTCGACCTCGCGTCGCTGACGAAGGTCCTCGTCACCACGCCGTTGTTCATGAAGCTGTGGTCGACGGGGCAGCTCGGTCC
>JBAWAM010000506.1:0-4402 GCA_049589315.1 Myxococcaceae bacterium | reverse complement strand
TCGGCTCCGAACTTCAAGTTCGACCTGATCGTCCCGGCACACGATGAGGAGAACGGGATCGCCCGGACGGTGCAGAGCCTGCTGGCGGTGGACTATGCGGCCTCGCTTCGCCGGGTGATCGTGGTCGCCGACAACTGCACCGACCGGACTGCGGAGCGGGCCCGGAGCGCCGGTGCGCACGTCCTGGAGCGGAGGGACCCTTCTCTCCGTGGAAAAGGCTACGCGCTGGACTTCGCCTTCCAGGCGAGCCTGGTGGATCGCTTCGCGGACGCGGTGGTGGTGATCGACGCGGACACCGTGGTCACTCCCAACCTGCTGCGGGCGCTGTCGGCCCGGATCTCTTCCGGCTCATCAGCGATCCAGGTGGGCTCGGCGGTCTCCAATGCACAGGCCTCCTGGCGCACCGCCCTCACCGCGCTGGGGTTTGCGCTCTTCAACGGCGTTCGTTCGCTGGGGCGGGAGAGGCTGGGGCTCTCGTGCGGGCTGAGGGGAAACGGCATGTGCTTCACTCGCGAGCTCCTCCTCGAGCACCCCCACCGGGCCTGTTCACTCGTCGAAGACGTCGAGCAGGGCATCGCGCTGGGCCGCTCCGGGATTCGAGTCGCGTTCGCTCATGACGCCGTGGTCGCGAGCTGCATGCCGGTCACAGAGAAGGCGGCCCGCTCGCAACGGCAGAGGTGGGAGAACGGCAGGAGAGGCATGGCGAGACAGCAGGCCGTGCCGCTCCTCGTCGAAGCGCTGAAGCGGCGTGACGGCATCTTGCTCGATCTCGCGATCGACCTGCTGATCCCTCCGCTGAGCCGGATCGCGTTCGCCTCCGCCGTCGGAAACGCGGTCGTCTTCGCCGCATCCCTCTCCCAGGGCTTCCACTTCACGGCGGCGTGGCCCTGGGCGCTGTCGCTCGGGTTCCTCCTCGCGTACGTGATGCGCGGGTGGCAGCTCTCCGCGTTGGGCGTGCGTGGCCTGAGGTGCCTCGCGTGGGTCCCGGTCTACGTGTTCTGGAAGCTGACCCTTCCATTTCGCCGGAGTGGAAGGGCTGAGGGCGAGTGGGTGCGCACGCACAGGGAGATGGGTGCGCCATGAAGAGCTGGGGCTGGTTGGGATTGAGTGCATGGCTCGCGTGCACACCGGGCGGCTGCACCCACTCGACGCCGCCCGGTTCGGTCCGGGACAGCGGGTCGGGAGAGCCGGTCGCGGAGCAGCCCGGCGAGGAGCAGCCCGGTGAGGAGCAGCCCGGCGAGGACCCTGCGTCGGTCCCGATCGCCATCCACTGTCGATCTGCCGGTCACCTCATCAGTCCGCTCATCTATGGCGTGGGCTGGTCGGGTGGGAAATCCAGCCAGGAGTTCCCGTGGGAGCTCAATCCGGGCGCCCGGCGCTGGGGAGGAAACGGCAGCAGCCGGTACAACTGGCAGCTCGGAGTGACCAACACCGGCGACGACTGGTTCTACCGGAACATCGATGCCACCGACGATTCGCAGCCGGCATGGAGCCTGTTCGTCGACGAGAACATCGCGCACCAGGTTCCCGGATCGCTCACCGTGCCGATGATCGGCTGGGTCGCTCGCGACGACAGCTCGGTCGGGTTCCCCGTCTCCCGGTTTGGAGCGCAGCAGGCGACTGCGCCGGAGCTGCCGGAGGCTGGAAACGGCTACACCCCGGGAGGCGCTCCGATCGTTCCGGCGCCTCCAGACCTCACCAGCGTTCCGGCCACGCCTGAGTACGTCGCGCAGTGGGTCCGCTCGGTCCGGGGCCACCAGCTCACGAAAGGCGTGCGCGGCATCAACACGTACGTCCTCGATAACGAGCCGACCCTCTGGCACGAAACGCACCGGGACGTCCACCCGGAGCCCGTCTCGTACGACGAGCTGCTCGAGCGGACGATCCAGTTCGCCTCGAGGGTTCGCGCGGAGGATCCCGAAGCGCTCATCGCCGGTCCCTCGCTGTGGGGCTGGTACGCCTGGCACTACTCCGGTGTCGACAAGGTGGCAGGGTCGAGCAGCCGTCCCGACCGCAGGGCGCACGGCGACGTGCCGCTCCTTGCCTGGTACCTCCGCAAGCTCAAGGAGCACGAGGACACGACCGGCGTCCGGCTCCTGGACGTCGTGGACGTGCACTTCTATCCGGCCGCGGACGGGGTCGGGTATCAGGTCGGCGGCGGCATCGACCCGGCGACCGCCGCGCTGCGCATCCGATCGACGCGAGCGCTCTGGGATCCGGAGTACCTCGACGAGTCGTGGATCGGCGAGCGCATCCAGGTCCTCCCCGGCCTCGAGGCGCTGATCGAGGAGAACTACCCGGGACGGAAGATCTCGATCGGCGAGTACAACTTCGGCGCCGAGCAACACATCAGCGGTGGGCTCGCCGTCGCCGAGGCGCTGGGGCGCTTCGCGCAGGCAAACATCCACTCCGCGTATTACTGGTCGCAGCCGACCCGAGGCTCGGCGGCGTACTGGGGCTTCCGCGCGTTCAGGAACTTCGATGGCAACGGGGGCAGGTTCCAGGATCAATGGCTGCCGGCGGGCGCACCGGAGGGAATGTCGGTCTTTGCGTCACGGGATCCTGCAGGCAAGCGAATCGTCGTGATTGCGCTGAACCTCCAGCCGGATCGCGCGCAGCGGGTCCGACTCGAGCTGGACGGGTGCGGTACACCCGTCACCACGCGAGCCTTCTCCTGGGCGGGACAGGCGGAGGGGTTCGCTCCCGCGGCGCTCGAGGGCAAGGCTTCCGCGCTCACGCTGCCGCAATGGTCCATCGGCATTTACGATCTGGAGGTCAGATGACGTCGCTCGTGGAGAGATGGGTCCCACAGCTCACGAACAAACTGAACATCGGTTACGACCTGCTCGCGATCTTCGGGGTGGCGTTCGTCCTCAGCCAGGACCCCTGGAGTGCGGTCTTCGCGGAGTTCCTCGTCCTGTCGGTGATGCTCTGGGGAGCGGCGAGCTTCGTTCTCCGGTACTACGATCCCTGGGCGAACCGGCTCGCGACCGATGAGACCGCGCTGCTGTCTCTGCTCGTGTTGTCCGTCGGGGCGATGGTGGGCGTCTTCGACCTGCTCAGCGCGGGGCCGACGGGGCTGCCCCACATCGCATATTTCTTGTTGCTGCTCTGGCCCGCCGTGTTGTTCCCGCGACTGCTGGTGTTCCGGCGCCTCGAGCTCAAGAACCTCCCTCGGGACGAGGTGCTGATCGTGGGGACCGGTCCACGGGCACGCTTCACTGCGGAGGACCTGGAGCGGAGCCCCCGGGCTCCTCGCAAGGTTGCGGGCTTCCTGCGCTTCCCCGATGAGCCGGCGGTGAACGCGATCAACGGCGTGGCGGTGCTCGGGAACAGCGACGAGCTCGAGCAGTGCCTGCGCACGACCCCGGTGAGCGAGGTGTACCTGGCCGGAAACGCGCTCCAGAACGGTCCTGCCATGCAGCAGAGCATCCGCATCTGCGAACGCTTCGGGGTGCCCTTCGCGCTTCCCGCGTGGAACTTCCGCCTCGGCCGGGCGCGCCCGGTGAACGAGTCGGCCATCCTGGACGGCTATCTCCACTACACCTCGTACGAGGGGAAGACCTGGCAACGCGCGGTGAAGCGGCTGTTCGACATCGCCGTGTCGATGGTCGCGCTGGTCCTGCTCTCGCCACTGCTGCTGGTCGTGGCCGCGTTGATCAAGCTCACCTCGAAGGGGCCCGTGTTCTTCCGTCAGGAGCGGGTCGGACTCTACGGACGGCCCTTCAACATGTTGAAGTTCCGCTCGATGGTGGTGAACGCCGAGGCGCTGAAGGAGAAGCTCCAGGCGCACAACGAGCAGACCGGGCCCGTCTTCAAGATCCGCAACGACCCGCGCATCACGCCGATCGGCAGGTTCATCCGGAAGTACTCCATCGACGAACTGCCGCAGCTCATCAACGTCCTGCGCGGCGACATGAGCCTCGTCGGGCCGCGTCCCCCCGTGCCGAAGGAGGTCGTGCAGTACGAGGGGTGGCAGCGTCGCAGGCTTTCGGTCCGGCCGGGTCTCACCTGCATCTGGCAGGTCAGCGGTCGCAACCAGATCTCGTTCGAGGAGTGGATGTACCTGGACATGCGCTACATCGACCACTGGAGCCTGTCCGAGGACATCACCCTGATCCTCAAGACTGTTCCTGTGGTGCTGACCGGCCGCGGCGCCAGCTAGCTACTTTTCCGCACCTCGATGAGGGTGAGCTCCTTTGAGCCGCCCGGCCGCTGGACCTCGACGGTGTCCCCGACCTCTCGTCCGAGCAGAGCCCGCGCGACCGGCGCATTGACGCTGACCAGGCCCTTGCGGGCGTCGGCCTCGTCGGGCCCGACGATGCGACAGGTGATCTCCTGGCCGGAGTCGTCCTCCACCTTGACCCAGGTGCCGAACGCGACCCTGCCGTCGGGCGCGTCA
>JBAWAM010000505.1:0-9655 GCA_049589315.1 Myxococcaceae bacterium | reverse complement strand
GGCCCGGCGCGCGTGCGCTTCCGCGTTCCGGAGCGCGCGTTGGCCAGCGTTCGCCCCGGGCAGTCGATCCGGATCCGCACGGCGGCGACCGGGAACTCCTCCTTCGAGGGGAGGATCGAGCGTATCGGCAGCGAGGTGTCTCGCACCGACCGCGCGGTCCAGGTCGAAGGCGTGCTCGGGGCGGAGAATCCGCTCCTGCTCCCGGGCATGTACGCGACCGTCCAGGTGCAGGAGCAGACGCTGGAGGACGCGCTGCTCGTGCCCTCGGCGGCGCTGCTGACGCGGACTGTCGGCGACGAGGAGGTCTCTGGCGTCTTCGTCGCAGCGAACGACAAGGCGGACTGGCGCGTGGTGGAGATCCTCGGACGACAGGGAGAACGCACGGCGGTGGCGGGCACTCTGGAGCCGGGGAGCGAGGTCTTGACGCTGGGGCATGACGAGCTGGCGTCGGGAAGTGTCATCAAGGTCGTCAGGGATGAAACTCCCCGTCCGGGGAGAGGGGAATGAGCCTCGCGAGCATTTCGGTCCGAAGGCCCATCGGCGTGCTCACCATCGCGGTCGCGGTGGTGGTGTTCGGGTTCGTCGCGACCAGCCGACTCGCGGTCGACCTGTTGCCCTCCGTCGACGCCCCCCGGCTTTCGATCACCACCCTCTACGAGGGCGTCGCGCCGCAGGAGATCGAGACGCTGCTCACCCGCCCGGTGGAGCAGGCCGTCTCCACGGTCGAGGGGGTCACCGAGCTGAGCGCGACGTCCTCGGAAGGGCTGTCCCGGGTCCAGCTCCGCTTCGAGTGGGGACATGATCTCGAATCGGCGGCGAACGACGTCCGCGAACAGCTCGACCGCATCCGCTCGCGCCTGCCCGAAGACGCCGACGCGCCGAGCATCTACAAGTTCGACCTCGCGGACTCGCCGGTGGCCACGCTCGGGCTGTCGGGGTCCGGCGACCCGCGACGGCTCCGCTATCTCGCGGACGAAGTGCTCTCACGCAGGCTCGAGCGGGTCCCCGGGGTCGCGCGCGCCGAGGTGCGGGGAGGACGCGTCCGCGAGGTCGAGGTTCGCCTCTCCGCCGAGCGCCTCTCCGCACTGTCCATCGATGCGGCCGCGGTGAGCGCGGCGCTCCAACGCGAGAATCGGAACGTGTCGGCGGGCGACATGCTCGCCCGGGGCCGAGAGGTGGTCATTCGCACCGAGGGGGAGTTCGGTTCGGTCGAGGAGATCTCCGACATCGTCGTCACGCCGAGAGACGGTCTCCCCGTCCGCATCCGGGATCTCGGCGAGGTGGTGGATACGTACCAGGAGCTGACGAGCGAGCTCTGGGTCGACGGCGGTCGGGGCATCCGCATCCGCATCTCCAAGCAGTCCGGCTCCAACACCGTCGAGGTGATGCAGGCGCTCGAGAAGGAGCTCCAGGCCATCAACCAGGACTACGACGGCCGGCTGAAGCTCACCGTGCTCTACAACAGCGCCGACTTCGTGAAGGCGGCTGTCACGAACGTCCAGAGCTCCGCCTTCGAGGGCGCGGGACTCGCTGTACTGGTGCTCCTGTTCTTCCTCCGGAACGTGAGGGCCACGCTCGTCGTCGCCACCGCCATCCCGATCAGTGCGCTCGCCACGTTCGGCCTGATGTACTCGGCCGGAGTTTCTTTGAACGTCGTGTCGATGGGCGGGCTGGCGCTGGGCGTCGGCATGATGGTGGAGAGCGCGATCGTCATCCTCGAGAACACGTACCGGAAGCGGGAGGATGGGCTCGCCCCCGTCGAAGCGGCGATCGAGGGCGCGCGCGAGGTTTCGCTGTCGGTCATGGCGGGCACCTTGACCAACATCGCCGTGTTCGTGCCGGTCGTCTTCATGACGGGCTTCGCCGGCGTGTTCTTCCGCGAGATGGCGCTGGTCGTGACGTTCTCGCTGGGCGCCTCGCTGGTCGTCGCATTGACGGTGGTGCCGGCGCTGTCCGCAGTGCTCATCTCCCGGGGTGAGCGCCCGCGGTCGGCCTGGATTTCATCTCTGGCGGCCCGGTCGGGACGTGCGCTGGAGCGACTCGACGACGCGTATGCCCGGCTCGTGTCCTCGGCGCTGCGGCGGAAGTGGCTGACGCTGGGTGTCTCGTCCGCGCTGTTCGTCGCGGCGCTCAGCGCCGTGCCGCTGCTGGGCGTCGAGCTCATGCCGGAGACCGACGAGGGCCGCATCGACCTGAACGTCGAGCTCCCGGTCGGCACGCCGCTCGCGACGACGGTGAAGACGATGCAGGAGCTCGAGCGCCGCGTCCGGGGAGCCCTCGAGGAGGGCGAGCTCGAGCACATCACCACCGTGGCGGGTCCGGAGGCCTCGTGGCGGCCAGGAAGCGCCAACGAAGGATCGATGGATGTGACGCTCGTCCCCCTGCATCGCCGCGCGCGTTCGATCGATCAGGTGCTGGCCGACATCCGCAAGAACACCCAGGGTATTCCCGGAGCGGAGATCCGTGCCCGCAAGGGAACGAGCAACATGCTGTTCCGGTTGATGCGGGGCGGGAACGATCGACTCTCGGTCGAGGTGCGGGGACACGACCTCGACACCGCCGACCAGCTCGCGTCGCAGGTCCGTAAGGTGCTCGGAGACGTCACCGGCGTGACCGATACCTTCATCGACCGCGAGCCCGGGCGAATCGAACAGACGATCCATGTCGACCGGGCACGGCTTGCCGAGCTGGGACTTCAGGGCGCCAACGTCGCCGAAGCGGTGGAGCATTACGTCCTCGGCAAGGTGGCCACCCGGCTTCGCGACGGAGGCGCGGAGTACGACATCCGCGTGCGTCTGCGCGAGGAGGACCGGAGGAACTTCGAGCAGCTTCAGTCGCTGCCGATTCCCCTGCCGAACGGAGGGACCGTCCCCCTGGGCTCCGTCGCGCGCGTCGAGCCGGGAACGAGCCCGACCTCGATCGCGAGGCTCAATCAGGAGCGAATCGTCCGCGTCGGTGCCGGCGTCGGAGACCGACCGCTGGACCAGATCGTGGGCGACGTCCGGGAGCGACTCCGGGACATCGAGGTTCCAGAAGGCTTCGCGCTGCAGATCGGCGGGGAGCAACTGGAACAGCAGAAGACCTTCTCGGGGCTGCTCGTCGGCGTCCTGCTGGCGATCTTCGTCGTCTACGCGGTGATGGTGGTGCAGTTCGAGTCCATCACGCAGCCGTTCATCATCATGACCGCTGTGCCGTTCGCGTTGATCGGAGCGGTGGGCGCGCTGCTCGTCACTGGAACGACGTTCAACATGAACTCGTTCCTCGGGATGATCGTGCTGGTGGGCATCGTCGTGAACAACGGAATCATCCTGGTCGACTACACGAACCTGCTCCGGCGCGAACGAGGGATGGAGATTGTCGACGCCCTGGTGGAATGCGGGAGGCGGAGGCTCCGCCCGGTGCTGATGACGACCTTGACCACCGTGCTGGGCACGTTGCCGCTGGCGCTCGGGCTCGGAGAAGGCAGCGAGATCCAGGCGCCGTTGGCGCGGGTGGTCGTCGGCGGCCTCACGGTGTCGACGCTGGTCACGCTCGTCTTCGTCCCCGCCCTGTATCTGGTGATGGAGCGTCCCGGGCGGGCGCGCGACGCCGCGCCCCAGGCGGAGATCGCGGCCTGAGGTTCAGGCGGAACAGAGCAGGTCTCGGACCCGGGCGTGCTCGCGTCCTCAGCGGCCAGACAGACGCGCTCTCCAGCGAAGTGGATGCCACCTCCGGCAGCGGGTACCTTGCCGCACCGTGAGCGCTCCCCTCCGAGCCCGTCTCCAGTCCATCGGGGACTTCTTCCGAACGCAGAGGCACCTGGTCGCGATCCGCGATGGCGTGGTGGGGGCGCTCCCGCTCGTGCTGGTGGGCTCGGTCTTCCTGCTGATCGCTCAACCGCCCTCGCAGGCGCTTCAGCAATGGGTGGCGCCCTGGGTCCCGGTGCTTCTGGTGCCATACCGCATGCTGGGCGGGCTGATCGCGGTCTACGTCACCTTCAGCTGCGCCCACTCGCTGGCAAAGAGCTACTCGCTGGACCCGATGTCGAACGGGCTGCTGGCGATGGCGGCGTACCTGCTCGCGGCCTTCCCCACCCCAGATCTCGCGGGCGTGGCCGCGGCGGGAGCACCGGTCTTGCCAGTGGCGAGACTGGGGGCCGGCGGGATCTTCGCCGGGCTGTTGCTGGCGATCACCACGGTGGAGCTCACCCGCTTCTTCGTTCAGCGGAACTGGACGATCCGGCTCCCCGGATCGGCACCGGAGATCGTGGTCCGTTCGTTCGTGGCGCTGATTCCGGCGCTGGCGATGGTCGTGTTGACGTTCCTCGTGGTGCACGTGGCGGGCGTCGATCTGGTTCACCTGCTGGAGGCGCTCTCCGCGCCGTTCGTGCGCGCCACCGGGAGTCTCCCTGCCGCGCTCGCGGTCGTGGGGATCGACAGCGCGTTGTGGATCCTCGGCGTGCATGCGAGCGCGGCCCTGGCCACCCTGCGCCCGCTCTGGGAGACCATGCTGCTTCAGAACATGGAGGCGGCCCTGCGTGGCGACGCGGTCCTCCCGCACATCGCGAACCAGCACTTCTACCTGTGGTTCGTCTGGCAGGGTGGCTCCGGGGCCACCCTCCCCTTGGCGATTCACCTGATCCGGGCGCGTTCGAGCCAGCTCCGCGGGATCGGCAAGGTCGGGCTCATCCCTGCGGTGTGCAACATCAACGAGCCGATCCTGTTCGGCGCGCCGGTGGTGATGAACCCGCGGCTGGCCGTTCCGTTCTTCGTGGTCCCGGTGCTCTCGGCACTGACGGCCTATACGGCATTCAGCTTCAATCTGGTCACCCGGCCCTGGCTGGAGATGCCCTGGACGCTCCCGGCGCCGATCGGCGCGTTCCTCTCCACCGGCGGGGATTGGCGCGCGCTGATGCTCCAGCTCTTCAACCTCGCGCTGGGGCTGCTCGTCTACTGGCCTTTCGTCCGCCGCTACGACGCCGAGCTGCTCGGTCGCGAGCAGGCCGCCCCGGCTGTCCCGGGCGTCGTCGGGCTTTCCTCGACTGCCCACGGCGCGTAGGGTCGCCTCGATGAAGCGGTACCGACTCGCTGTGTGCAAGGGCTCCGATTGCCGCCGCAACGGCGCAGACAAGGTCTTCGCCACGGCGAAGGAGCAGATCGCTGCCTCGGACCTGGCCTCGCGGTGCGAGGTGTATCGGGGCGGCTGCTACGGGCTGTGCCACCTCGGGCCGAATGTCGTCGTGCGCGAGGACCGCGGCGTGAAGCGGGATCCCTTCTCTCGCGAGGACTTCCAGCTCATGGGCTGGGAGGGCGAGGTCTATTACGCGGGGATGACCCCGGAGAAGATCAGCCAGGTCGTCCAGGAGCACATCGCGAAGGACGCTCCAATAGAGGCGCTGCGAGGATCGCCCGAGGACACGGACCCGACGGCTGCGTGACGCGCGCGCCTACGGGCAGTCGGTCGCGCAGTCGACCCAGGTGAACTGCCATTCCCCGGACAGGCACGTCCAGCACCCACCGGCGCTGCAGATGTGCGGGCATTGATCGCCGCACAGGTAGCCACAGCCCTCCTGACACAACGGCGCGTTGCTGAGCGGCGCGACACTGCAGGCGCCCGCGTCGACTGCGCCGGCGTCCCGCTGGCCTGCTTCCGGGACGTCGGGCCGCGAAGAACCACAGCCGACGAAGAGAATCCCTGCAGCAATCAAGGACGTGCGGAGCATGAGGTTCGGGAGCGTAGAGAAGGTGGCCGGGGGGGCGGACAGGAATATGTCGGTTTGAGGAGAACGCGAACTCTCCAGGTCATTCAGGGTCGCTCAACCGGGCGAAATCTCAGGAAAACGGCGTCGAAGAATGACTTGCGGAAACCGTGGTCATTTCCAGGGCTCCCCTGGCCAGAAATGACCTCATTCGCGGCAGGTCATTTCGATCGCGCAAGTCCGCGTCGACACGTTGGATTCACACGAAGAATGACTCGCGGAAGCTGCGTTTTCCTCTGATCGCCGATATCGGAGCGACACCCGGGCGTGGCTGGTGGGCGATCCACCATCACCCCCGTCCCCTCTCCCTCTCCAGTGAGAGGGGTGAGTCCTGCCGGCAGCGCGCCACGTAGACGGCGGAGACGGGATCGTCGAACTGGGTCGCCAGCCGCGCGAACCGATCACCGGCCTCTGCCAGGCGCCCCTCGTGGTAGAGCGCGAGGGCGGCATCGTACTCACCGAGCAGCTCGATGCGCGGGTCGGCCTCACCCTTGCGCGAGATGAGCTCGAAGATCCGGGTCGGGACGTCACGCCCCTTCACCTGAACCCGGTCGACCTCGCGGAAGACGAAGTCCTCGGAGGCGCGCTCCACGGTCGCTGCGCCGGCGAGGATGAAGGTCCCGTACGTCTTGTTGGCGCCCTCGAGCCGCGAGGCCATGTTCACCGAGTCGCCGATCGCGGTGTACGCGGCCTGCAGGTCCGATCCGACGTGACCGACCACCGCCTCGCCCGTGTTGATGCCGGCGCGCGCGACCAGCTTCACGCCGAACCGCTTCTCCCATTCCGGCTGGTGCTTCAACAGCTCCTCGCGCATTCGCAGCGCGCTCTCGCAGGCGAGCGAGGCGTGCCGGGGATTCGGCGTGGGCGCGTTCCACAGCGCCATGAGTGCATCGCCGATGAACTTGTCGAGGTGCCCGCCGGTCCCTCGCACCAGGCGGGTCGTCTCCGCAAAGTACTCCTCGAGGAGGTGGATGAGTTCGTCCGGCTCCAGCTGCTCGGAGATGCGGGTGAAGCCCTCGATGTCGGCGAAGTAGACCGTCACCTCGCGCCGTTCCGGACGGATGAGGGAAAAGTCGCGCGCCACGCGACGGGCGACCTCGGGGCTCACGCTCTGGCCGAGCACGGAGAAGATGAACTCGCGGACCCTCCGCTCGCTCCGGGTGCCGTAGACCGTGGTCATCAAGAACGAACAGGTCATGCCCAGCGCGGGCGCGGCCATCGCCACCCACTGCCCGTGGTCGACGAACAGGTAGCGAGCAACCCCCACCCACGCGCCGAGGGCGACCGCCAATCCGGCCAGGTAGATCACCGCCCCGCGACCCGTCCGCAGTGCCCCACTCAGGCTCAGCGCCAGCAGCGATCCCAGCAGCGCCATGGCGGCCACCGCGAGCAGATCCCACTTCGGGTGCACCCGCTCCACGCCCTGCGAGCGCAGGATGTTGACCAGCGCCTGTCCGAGCACCGCGCCGCCCGGGGTCTCCTCGCCAATCGGCGTCGGCTTGAAGTCGCGGCCGGAGCTGGACGTGTTGGTCAGCACCACCACCCGGTCCTTGAACGTGTCCGGATGCCGCACCGGAAGGCCTTCCAGCCGCGCGCTCACGTCCTGCACGATCCGCCACACCGGAACGAAGGACGCGAGCGATCCACGCGACTCGTCGCTTTCGGGCGCGTCCCAGCGGATGAGGCTGTACCCCTGCGCGTCCATCGGGAAGGAGTAGCGATCGCCGACGTGAAGACGCCCGTCGCGCCAGACGAGCTTGCGCGTCCCCGCCAGCCGCATCGCGGCGACCAGCGGCATCGAAGGAAGCACGTGGACCTTGCCCCGCGATTCCCAGGCATGCAGGTGGGGGAACCGCCGGACGATCCCGTCCACGTCGGCCGTGGCGATCACGCTCCCGAACCCGCTCTTGTCACCGAGCAGCGGCGACGCCGGATGGTCCACCGCCGGGATGACCGGGAGGTCGAGCGGATCGATGCCCTCGACTTCGACCTCGGAGAGCGCCACCAAAAGGTCCGTCGGGGTCACCTGATACGCGGTCTCGCTGCTGGTCCGCGGACGCAGCACCGGCTCCGATGCGCGTGTCGATGCCAGGGTCGATAACAGGTTTTGCGCGTCGTCCTTCGAGTCCACGCCGGCCCACACCTGGTAGCGCGGCCCGTCGGGAATCGAGAACGCCATCCGGCGCGTCGCCAGGACCTGCCGCAACGGCTCGAAGGTCGCCTCGCGGGCATCGCGCTGATCGACCAGGGTGAGGTGCTGCACCAGCTCCGAGGCGAGGAACGAGCGCTCCTGGAGCTGACGGGTGAACGCGAGCAGCGACTTCCCGGGCACCTTGTCCAGCAGCGCTCGGAACGAGAGATCGTCGCTGAGCTCGGGACCATCGAGGCCGTAGGCCTGCGGGAGGTTGGTCGTGCAGGCGATCGGGCTCAGATACGAGAACAGAAAGTCGACCAGCACCAGGCTCGCGCCCTGCTGGGCCAGCTCGTTGACGATCCCGCCCATCACCTCCCGCGGCCACGGCTGGCTCGCGAGCCCCGGCTGTCGCGAGGCGCTGGCGCGGGCGAGCGTTTCATCGTCGACCGCGGCCATCACCACGTCGCGGGAGGGCTCTGAGGTCCGGCCGAGCTCGGCGACCCGCCAGTCGTACGTTCGCAGCTCGAGCTGCTCGAGCAGCCGGGCCGGGTGCAGCGCCGAAGCGGAGGTCTCCTCCTCGTCGGCACCGTGCGGCACACGCACCCACGCGAGCGTACCGAAGACCAGGGTCACCGCCGCCGCCGCGAAGAGGGCGAATCCCGAGCGGGTGAGGAACCGACGGGCGGCCGATGATCCAGGGGGTCGAAGCACGTCGCGAGGATACCGTGAACGCGCGCCGCGCCCACCTCTCTGAGCGCGGGGCTGGCCTGAACGGCAGGCCTGCTATGCTCGGACCTGGCCGGGCCACCTGTCCCAGATCCCCATGCGCAAACTCATCAAGTCCCTCGCCGCCGCCGCAGTCTTCGCATCTCCCCTCGCCTGCGATCTCGAGAAGACCGGAAACCAGCTCCAGGCCGACAAGGTGATGGTGGCGACGATCCTCTCCACGCCCCCGGTCGAGCTCTCCGCGCTCGGGCTGGCGGGCCTGGATGCCGGCGTCCCGCTTGATGGCGACGCGGGCGTGGTCACGGTTCCGCCCCAGACCGCCGCATTCGTGTTCTTCGGCGAGCGCGAGTTCAGATCACTCGACGTCGAGCCCACCCCGGTCACCGGCGCCACGGCCTCTGTCCGCGCGGAGGGCGCGCAGCCGGTGATGCTGGAAGCGGGCGAGGCAGGCACCTACGCGCTGACGAGCGCGGAGGACGAGAAGCTCGAATACGCCTCCGGCGCGAACTACCTGTTCGAGGTCCAGTACGGTGGCCAGACATACGTCGGCCGGGTGGATCAGGCGCCCCAGCTGGAGCAGATCGTCGCGTTCCACCCGTCCTCGGGCTACGTCGAGCACGCGGCGAACACGCCGTTCACCTTCTCGCGCCCGGCCGCACCGGCGAACCAGGAGCGGAACCTCGGCTTCATCACCGTGTTCCCGGTCAGTCAGAGCGGCGAGCGCGGCGAGCCCACCTGGACCAACGTCCCGCACAAGCCGCTCGACTTCCTCAAGCTCGTGGCGCTCCCGTCGAAGTGGAAGGAGGACTCGGTGACCATCCCCGCTTCGGCCTTCCCGCAGAAGGACCAGACCTATCTCGTGGTCCTCCAGGCGGTGAAGCTGGGCGGGCCCGAGTCGCACAACCTCTTCACCGGCTCGGCGCTGCTCGCGGGCACCGCCGAGGTCGGCGTCTTCCGGACGAAGTAGTCCATCACTGACCGGCGTCGGCACCGGTGCCCACGCGGCGCATCACGCCGACGCCCGTCTTGGTGCAGTCATACTTCAGCTCCTTCTCCAA